>NZ_JAIUHP010000035.1:0-26728 GCF_020165175.1 Mesorhizobium sp. CA16 | reverse complement strand
CCTTCCTTTCCCTCCGGAGGGGGGAAAGGTGGCGCTGCGAAGCAGCGACGGATTGGGGGAACCACGTGGCAATCAAGGCTTCGGCCTGATCAGTCGCGCCAGTCACAGAAGATGTGTGCATGGCGTAGCCGTCGAACCGGGAGACAGAAGCTCACCTCAAATCTTCGCATCGTGGGGCAGCGGCGCGGTGGCTTTCTCCAGCCAGGCCAGCGTTTCGCCGTCGACCATCGGGCCGATCTCGGCCAGCACCCGGGCATGATAGCGGTCCAGCCACTGCAACTCGTCCCGGTGCAACAGATCGGTGCGGATGAGCCGCTTGTCGATCGGCGCCAGCGTCAGCGTCTCGAAGCCGTGCATGGCGATGTCGCCGCCCTCGATCTGCTCCGCCGGCGTGACTAGGATCAGGTTCTCGATGCGGATGCCGTAGGCGCCTTCCTTGTAGTAGCCCGGCTCGTTGGACAGCATCATGCCGGCCAGCAGCTTTTCTGTGCCGGTGCGGGCGATGCGCTGCGGCCCTTCGTGCACGGCGAGGTAGGAGCCGACGCCGTGGCCGGTGCCGTGGGCGAAGTCGCAGCCATGCTTCCATAGCGCCACGCGGGCAACGGCGTCGATCTCCGAACCGCGCGTGCCGGCGGGGAAACGCAGCGTCGAGATGCCGATCATGCCCTTCAGCACGAGGGTGAAGCGCTCGCGCATCTCCTCGCTCGGCTGGCCGATCGGCACGGTGCGGGTGATGTCGGTCGTGCCGTCCTGATACTGGCCGCCGGAATCGAGCAGGAACAGCTCGCCGCTCTCAAGCTTGCGGCTGGTGGCGCGCGAGACGCGGTAGTGCATGATCGCGCCGTTCGGGCCGGCGCCGGAAATCGTGTCGAAGGAGACGTCGCGCAGCGGCATCTGCGTTTCCTCGCCGGTCTGCCGGCGCACCTCCTCAAGCTTGGTGACGACGGCGATTTCGTCGAGCGTGCCGGGCTTCTGACGGTCGAGCCAGCACAGCAGCCTGGCGACCGCGGCGCCGTCGCGGCGATGCGCGGCGCGGCTGCCGGCGATCTCGGCCTGGTTCTTGGTCGCGCGCGGAATACGCGCCGGGTCAGCCGCCAGGACGACCGTGCCGCCATTGTCCTCGACCAGCATGCGGAGCTTCTCCGCCGCCAGCACCGGATCGAGCGCGATCTTGGCGCCGTCCTTGGCGAGCGCGACGATGGCGGCTTCGAATTCGCCCGGATCATGCGGATCGGCAAGCTGGGTGAGATAGGCCGCGACCTGGCGCGGGAATTTACGCTGGTCCATGAACAATTGATGCTTGCTATCGGCGGCGAGGATGGCGAAGCCCAGCGCCAGCGGCGTATGCGGCACGTCGCCGCCACGGATGTTGAAAGCCCAGGCGATCGAGGACGGATCGGTCAGCACCGCGTGGGTGGCGCCGTCCTTTTCGATCGCGCCTGCCAGCCGCTTGAGCTTGTCCTTGGCGAGCTCGCCGGCAAGATTCTGCGGATGGATCTCGACAGGCGCGCGCGGCGCGTCCGGCTGATCCGTCCAGATGATGTCGATGGGATTCCTGTCGAGCGGCACCAATGTCGCGCCGGATTGCTCGGCCGATGCCTTCAGCGCCTTGATCTCGCCGATCGTGTGGAGCCAGGGGTCGAAGCCGAGCCTTGCGCCCTTGCCGAGATTGTCCTTGATCCAGCTGGCCGGCGGATTGTCGACAAGGCTTTCGACGGTGAAGATCGACAGGTCCACCTCGCTCCGCACCTGCAGCGTGTAGCGGCCGTCGACGAAGATGAAGGCGCGGTCGCGCAGCACGATCGCGACGCCGGCCGAACCGGAAAAGCCGGTCAGCCACTTCAGCCGCGCCGAGCGGTCGGCGACATATTCGCCCTGGTGCTCGTCCGCGCGGGGAACAAGGAAGCCATCCAAACCATTCTCAGCTAGCCATTGCCGCAGCTGCGCCACACGCGGCTTACCGACGGCAGGATCACCAGCGGAATCAAAGGTCTGGAACATTTTTGGCCTCTCTTCGATGCTTGTTGCGAGCGTAGCGCATGACCCCGGAAATCGGAATCGATTTCGGCAGGGCCAGATCGGCTGGATGCAACCCGGCCTCAGCGCTTGAGGTGGATGGTCACCCAGCCCTCGCGATGCAAGGTGCGCACGTGGCGGAAGGCTTGGCCGACATAGGCCGAGATCACCGCGTCGCGCTGCCGGTCGAGGATGCCGGAGAGCACCAGCGAGCCGCCGAGACTGATGTGCTTGGCCATTTCGGGCGCGAGCCGCATCAGCGGCCGGGCCAGGATGTTGGCGACGATGAGGTCGAAAGGCGCGCGCCTGGCGAAGATCGGATGATGGAAGCCGGGCGCCGTAACCGTCTCGACCAGCGCCTTGACGTGGTTGAGGCGGGCATTGGCGGCGGCGACGCGGACGGCGACCGGATCGATGTCGGTCGCCAGCACCCGGATATGCGCGAGCTTGGCCAGCGCAATCGCAAGCACGGCGCTGCCGGTGCCGAGGTCGAGCGCGTTGCGCGGCCGCTCGCGCAGCACCACCTGCTCCAGCACTTCGAGGCAGCCGGCGGTGGTGCCGTGGTGTCCGGTGCCGAAGGCAAGGCCCGCCTCGATCTCGATGGCGAGGTCGCCACTGCGACGCTTGGCCCGGTCGTGCGAGCCGTGGACGAAGAAGCGTCCGGCGCGGACCGGCTTCAAGCCTTCCAGCGAGCGCGACACCCAGTCGACGTCGGGAAGGACCTCACGTTCGACAGGCTTCGACAGGCCGAGACCGGCGAGGACATCCCTGACCCGGACCTCCACGGGATCGACGTCGCCATCGGCATAAAGCGACACTTCGTGGATGTCTTTTTCCTCGTCGAGCTCCAGCACGGCGATCGGCAGGCCGTCCTCCTCGAAGGCGGCGTCCAGTGCGGCAAAGATGCGGTCGGCCTCGAGCCTGTTGGCGGTGAAGTGGAGCCTAGTCTGGCCCATCAGGTTTGCCCACCCGCAGCCAGCCGCTTCAGCTTGGCTATCGCGGTGTCGGCGCTCTCCCCATAGGCGATGGTGCCGGCGAAATCGCCCTTGGCGTTGAGCAGCAGCACCGAGGCCGTGTGGTCCATCGTGTAGTCGCCGTCGCCGGTGTCGACCTTCTTCCAATAGATACCGAAGGCCTTGGCCATGGCATGCACCTTGTCCGGCTCGCCGGTGATGCCGGTGATCCGGTCGGAGAAGTTGCTGACATAGGTGTTCATCGTCTCCGGCGTGTCGCGTTCCGGATCGACGGTGACGAAATAGGCGCTGAGGTCCTTGCCGCTGTCGCCCATCGTCTTCAGCCAGCCGGCGAGCTCAAACAGTGTCGTCGGGCAGACTTCAGGGCAATGGGTGAAGCCGAAGAACACGACGCTGGGGTGTCCCCTGAAGGCGGCTTCGGTGATCGGCGCGCCTTTCTGGTCGACCAGCGTGAAGGGCGCGCCGAAGGGCTCGCCGCCATAGTGGCCCCGGTACCAGTCGAATGTCAGCCAGCCGATGCCCGCCGCCATCAGGACGAGAATGCCGACCAGGATTGAGCGCATCATCAGTGAATGTCCGTTGCTTTGGCTGGAAGCCAGTTCGGCGACAGTCTTAGCGGGTCGGCGCCGGGCGCGCAAAGATGTCGCGTTGCCGCAAGCCGCCGGGCGGGCCGATCGGCTTGCAAACGCCACGATCCTGTCCCACCTGACGTCGGCAAACTGAACCGAGGAGGCTTCCTTGCGAAAACTGATCGGCTTGTTCGCCGCCTGTCTTGCCCTGAGCGCCGGCGCGGCCATGGCTGACGAAGTGGGTAAAGTGGGTGTCGACTGGGTCGGCAACGACATCATGGTCGATGCGATCAAGGACCCGAAGGTCGACGGCGTCACCTGCCATGTCGCCTATTTCGACCGCAGCATCATCGACCGACTGCATAAGGGCAACTGGTTCGAGGATCCTTCCGATTCGTCGATCTCCTGCCGCCAGACCGGGCCGATCACCATCGGCGACATCGACATGGGCGAGGGCGGCGAGGAGGTGTTCAAGCAGGGCCTCAGCCTGATCTGGAAAAAGCAGGTGGTGAACCGCATCTACGACAAGAAGAACGAGACGCTGATCTATCTGTCGCATTCGCGCCAGGTGCAGAACGGCTCGGCGAAGATGTCGGTCACGACCGTGCCGCTTTACGGCCAGAACGTGGTGTGGGCCAAGGGCAAGCCGCAATAGGCGATAGGCTTGGCGGGGGCAGGCCGCGCTTGCGGGGCCGTCACCGCCGGCGTAAAGGCCTCTCATGGATCGTCCTGAAACCCTCGTCCTCAAGGATCCCGAGCCGCGCATCCATCCGACCGCGGAGCTGAAGGCATGCAAGCTCGGCCGCTATGCCTCGATCGGCGAGCGGGTGATCCTGCGCGAGGTGAGCGTCGGCGACTTTTCCTATTTCGAACGCCATTGCGAGGCGATCTACTCGACGATCGGCAAGTTCTGCTCGATCGCCGCGAACAGCCGCATCAACGCGCTCGAGCATCCGATCGAGCGGCTGACGCAGCACAAGGTCAGCTACCGGCCGAACGAGTATTTTCGCTGGCTGGGCGTCGACACGGCTTTTCGCGCGCGACGGCAAGCGAAATCGGTCAGCATCGGCCATGATGTCTGGATCGGACACGGCGCGGTGATCATGCCGGGTGTCGCGATCGGCAACGGCGTGGTCATCGGCGCCAATGCGGTGGTGACACATGAGGTCGCGCCCTACACGATCGTCGCAGGCGTTCCGGCAAAGCCGCTGCGCCGGCGGTTCTCCGCCACCGTCGCGTCGCGCATCGAAGCCCTTGCCTGGTGGGACTGGCCGCCCGAGAAACTGGCGAGCGCAATCCCCGATATGCAGGCCATGCCGATCGAAGCCTTTCTCGATCGTTGGCAAGAAACGCTCACCGACACGGGCGGAACGCCGTCGAGCACATGACCGGCGCTGTCTGACCGGTCCCCTTCCACTCTCGGAACTAAATGCCCCTTCCGCCATGCGGGGGTGGCGCAGCGGAAGGGGCTGGAGGTAAACCGCCGTGAAGCGGAAGGAACAGGCTTTCGGCCTGCACCGGCACTATTGCAAATAAACGGATAAGGTGTTTTTTCGCGAAACTGCGCTTTCTGCGTGTAGCCGATTGCGTGCACGTGTCGGCACAAAATTCGATCCCGCGGAACCGGAGCGGGCGGCAGCTTGTTTCTTCGCAAATGCCAGCACATCCACGGTTCGAGGGACTTGCATGATCGAGAAGGTTTTCACGCGGATAGCTAACCAGGTGGCACATCTGGCGGGGCTGCCGCCCACCTTCGCCATCTGTGTGGCGATCGTGGTTGTATGGGCGTTGAGTGGACCGCTCTTCGGGTTCTCGGACACCTGGCAATTGGTCATCAACACCGGTACCACCATCATCACCTTCCTGATGGTGTTCTTGATCCAGAACACGCAGAATCGCGACGGCGCGGCGATCCAGGCCAAGCTGGACGAACTGATCAGGGTCAGCCGCGCCCATAACCATTTCATCGGAATCGAACACCTGACGGAGTCAGAGGTGGAGGAGATCCGCTCGAAATGCGAGGCGGCGGCAAAACGGCATGACAGCGAGATCGCCGAAAAGGCGGCCAAGAAGGCCATCGCCGGAAAGAACGGTACCAGGCATGCGCCGAAGACCGCCGGCGCGGCCACAAAGAAGACCGCGGCCGGGAAGAACGCATCCAAGAAGAAAGCCGCGGCTTGACAGGGCCGTCAGCGGTTCATGAAGGCCGCGAAGGCATCCTTGTGATCGGGATGCCAGCGCGACAGGGCAGGGCGGTTCTGGATGATGTCTCCCATCGCCCAGGCCATTCGCTTTTCGTCGATCGGCCGCGTCACTTCGTTGTCCGGGCAGAGTATGTAGAAGTCGTCCTCCATCAGCGATGTCAGCATGAAGTCGATCACCTGTTCGCCTGTCCAGGCGCCGGCGGGCTTTTCCGTCGCGCCTTCGGTCAGGCCGGTATAGGTGAAGCCGGGGATCAGCAGATGCGCCGACACCTTGGCTCCCGGCTCGTTGCGCAGCGCATGCGCCAGCCCTTCGGTAAAGGTCTTCACGCCGGCCTTGGAGACGTTGTAGGCGAGATTGCCGGGCGGCGTGGTGATGCCCTGCTTGGACCCGGTGTTGATGATCAGGCCCGGCTTTCCTGCGGCGAGCATGCGCGGCGCGAAGGCTTCGACGCCATGCACGACGCCCCAGAAATTGATGTCCAGCAGCCGCTTCCAGGCGTCGCGGTTCTCCCACGGCTTGCCCGGATTGTTGCCGACGCCGGCATTGTTCATCAGCACCGACACCGCACCGAAGGCGCCGTAAGCGAGCTCCGCGAGCCGGTCGACCTCTTCCGCCCTGGAGACATCGGTCGGGATCGGGAGGACGGCATCCTCGCCGCCGATCGCGGCGACCGCCTGCTTCGCCTGGTCGAGGCGCATGCCGCCGATGTCGGCAAGCACCACCCTCATGCCCATTGCCACGAACCGTTTTGCGGCGGCAAGGCCGATGCCGCTGGCGCCGCCGGTGATGACGGCGACATTGCCGGAGGCGAAGGCGGGCAGGGCGGTCTGGATCTGGGCGTCGCTGGTCATGAGTTCCATCCTTGTTCGGGTCGGGCCGAACTTAACGCCGGGCGCCGTCGAGGCAAGGCCGGTTGGTCCCATCATTGACAGCAAAGACCCGCAACGGGTTGACGGCGAAAGCCGCAACGGGTTGACCATCGCAGCGCACGCCGCGCATGTTGTCCCAAAAAGGAGTTCGGCATTTGACTGACTGGATCGGAATCCTGAAGGAGCAAACCGTCAACGGCGACCAGATGAGCCGCGAGGTGCCGAAGATGCTCGCCAATCCCGACATCAGCGAGACGCAGGTGAAGACGCTGTTTGCGGCGCTGGAGAAGCAGGCGGATTTCGCCGAGAAGCTAAGGCTGGCGCTGGAGAAATTCGGCCATGACTTTCCGATCATCAAGGCGGCCGAGAGGCTGGAGGAGCGCTATGCCGACCTTGCCGCCTCGGCGGCGGAAAAGCTGAAAACCATGCGGAAGTAAGCGTTATTTCTCGACCAACCGTTCGAAGCGCTTGTCCGGCACAAACCAGATGGTCGCTACAAGCACATAGATCGCCACGCTTATCCACTGGTTGAGGAAGCTGAGCAGGACGGCGGCGATATAGAGCGCCAGCGAGATCTTGCCTTTGTTGTCACGGCCGACGGCCTTGGCGAAGGTCGTGTCGGCGCCGTGCAGATGGCGCAGCTTGAGGACCAGGATGGTGTAGGCGACGGCGCAAAGCGCGAGGTCGATGCCATAGACGGCGACCGGTACGGGCGCGAAGTGGTTCTCTCCCATGAACGCGGTGGTCACCGGCATCAGCGACAGCCAGAACAAAAGGTTCAGGTTGGCCCACAGCACGCGTCCATCGACGCGCTGCACGGTGTGGAACATGTTGTGCAGGTTGTTCCAGTAGATGCCGACATTGATGAAGGACAGCACATAGCAGAAGAAGACCGGCCACAGCGGCAGAAGCGCTGAGAAATCTTCGCCATGCGGCACTTTCAGCTCCAGCACCATGATGGTGATGATGATGGCGACGACGCCGTCGGTGAATGCCTCGACCCGTCCCTTGCCCATGGTTCCTCCTCGTCGGCCGACAAAAGCTACGCGAGGATTTCGCACAAGACCATCCTGTCAGGATTGTCAGGAGGACATTCGGTGGCTGGAACAGCGCCATTGTATAGGCGTTGGGCTTGCAACCCCCGGAGGTTGCCATGACCAGCTACGCTCAAACCATGACGCGTGACAATGAGCTTGGCGGCGGCGCCGCAATGGCGGTCGTCGCCGCCATGATCGCCGCGCTTTTTGCCGGCAGCACCGCGCTGACGCCGCTTTACGTGATCTACAAGCAGGCCTTCGGCTTCTCGCAGGTCACGCTGACGCTGGTTTACGCCGTCTATGTGGTCGGCAATTTGGCGGCGTTGCTGTTTTTCGGCCGCCTGTCGGATGTCGTCGGCCGCCGCCCCGCCGCGCTAGCGGCGATGGGCGTTGCCGTGGTCAGCGCGTTGTTTTTCCTCTTCGCCGAAAACCTCGCCTGGCTCGACATCGCCCGTATTCTCAGCGGGCTCGGCATCGGTGTCGGCGCAGGGGCGGGCACCGCCTGGCTGGCCGAGCTGATCGAAGGCAAGGACAAGTCACGCGCCTCCGTCATTGCCACCAGCACCAACTTTGTCGGTCTCGGGGCCGGCGCGCTCATGTCGGGGCTGCTCGCCCAATATGCGCCCTGGCCGCTCAGGCTGACATTCGCCGTCTATCTCGTCCTGCTTGCGCTGGTGACGCTGCTGATCTGGCGCACGCGGGAAACCGTCTCCAGGCCCGGACGGTTCTCCGACGTCTCGCTGCGGCCGCGGCTATCGGTGCCTGACAACATCCGCGCGCAATTCGTGGCGCCGGCGGTGACTGGCTTCGGCGCCATGGCGCTGGTCGGCTTCTACGCGGCGCTGGCGCCGAGCATCCTGGCGCAGCAGCTGCATGTGACCAATCATGCCGAAGCCGGCGGGCTTTTCTTCGAGCTGTCGATTGTGGCGGCCATCACCATCGTCGCCACCACATGGCTCTCCAGCCGCTCCACCATGCTTGCCGCGCTGGTGCTGATGATCCCGACCGTGGCGCTGATCGTGGCGGCGCAGGTCTATGCCTCGATGGTCCTGATGATCGTTGCGACGGCGGTCTGCGGCGTGGCGGCGGCGCTCGGCTATCGCGGCGGCCTGCAAGTGGTGAATCAGATCGCGCCCGCCGACCGCCGCGCCGAGGTGGTGTCGGCCTTCTTCATCTGTTGCTTCTGCGGCAACGCGCTGCCGGTGATCGGCATCGGCATCCTGTCGAGCCTGGCGAACGCAACCATCGCAAGCCTGGCCTTTGCCGGTATGATCGTCGTCTTCTCGCTGGTGGCGCTTGGCTTCGGCGCCAAATACGCGCGGTAGCGGATTTTCACGTTTTCCTGTCGTCGCGGATTTTAGCCGTTCGGCGTCTCCGGCAGGAGCTGCGCGCGCTGGCGCGGCACGCCGAGGCCCGTGTCGGGCGGCTCGCCCGCCGCCGGCCGGTCCTCGATCATGTGCATCGTGCGCCAGCGGCCGAAGCGGTAATAGGCGGCGGCGAGCGCCAGCGAGGCGATCGAACCTGCCGGAAAGCTCCACCACAGCGCCTCCTGGCCGATGACGCTGCGCATGGAATAGGCAAAGCCGGTGCGAATGATCAACACCGAGATGATCAGGATGATCAGCGGCGGCATGACAGCGCCGGTGGCGCGCACCGTGGCGAACAGCACGATCGTGACGCCGAACAGGATGAACGACCAGGACGCCACCTTGTTGATGTGGGCGGCGATGTCGATCGCGGCGCTGTCGGTGCTGAGGAAGAGGCTGAGCACTGCGCGGTCGAAGACGAAAAGCAGCGCCACCAGCGCGCCGGTCAGCACCAGGTTGAAGCCGACGCCCGACGCCGCGACCCTGCCGATGCGGTCCCAGCGCCCGGCGCCGACATTCTGCGCCGCCATCGAGGAGACGGCGGCGCCGATCGCCAGAGCCGGCATCTGGATGTAGGTCCAGAGCTGCGCGGCGATGCCGTAAGCGGCGGCGACCTGGGAGCCGTAGGAATTGACGATGCCCATCACGGTCAACGCCGCCGCCGAGATGACGATCATCTGCAGCCCCATCGGGATGCCCTTGGAGACGACGATGCGCAGCAATTTCGGATCGGGCCGCAGCAGCGAGAGGTCGCTGCCCGCCAGCCGCAGCGGGTGTTTGCGCACATAAAGCACGATCAGGATGGCAATCACGCTCACCGTCTGGCCTATGAGCGTCGACGTTGCGGAACCGGCAATGCCGAGCTCGGGGAAGGGGCCGATGCCGCGGATCAGCAGCGGATTGAGCACGACGTCGAGCACGACCGCCAGCGCCATGAAGACGAACGGGGTTCGCGAGTCGCCGGCGCCGCGCAGCACGGTCATGACGAAGGACAAAAGATTCATCATCGGCACGGCGACGAAGATGATGCGCAAATAGGCGCGCGCCAAAGGCAAGGCATCGGCCGGCGTGCCGAGCCCGGTCAGGATGACATCGACCCAGATCCAGCCGCAGACGGCGAACACGACCGAGACGAGGAAGAAGAAGGTGGCGCTGGTGCCGACGATGCGCTTCGCCTCGGGCAGGTCCCGGGCGCCGACCGATTGCGCTACCAGGATGGTTGCCGCCATGCCGATGCCGAAGACGGTGCCGAGGATTAGGAACAGCACCAGATTGGCGTTGGAGGTCGCCGTCAGCGCCGCCTCGCCGAGGAAGCGGCCGACCCAGACCGCGTTGATCGAGCCGTTGAGCGACTGCAACACGTTGGAGCCCAGCACCGGCAGCGCGAACAACAGCAGCGTGCGCGGGATAGGGCCGCTGGTCAGGTCGTGAGTCCGCCGGCGGGCGGGCTTTTCGTCATCCATGGCAGCACCGAAAATGAATCAGGCCCGCGATGCTATCGCAGGCCTGATGCTCATGCATCCCTTCCGCGCTCGGCCGCATGCCGCTCGGGCATACGACCGAAGCAGAACTAGTTCGCGGCGAGGCTGTTCCCAGACAGTCCGGGCAGGGTGACCTGATAGACCAGGAAGGTGGTGTCGACATCTGCGCCGTCCTCGGCCTTGTACGCAGCGCCGACCTGGAAGCCGTCCTGGGTGAGGAAGTCGTTGTCGTTGGCGACGAACAGGAAATAGTCGTCGGGCAGCTTCGGATCGAGCACCGGCGCCAGCGAAATAGCCTCCCACTTCTCCGAGAGGTTGTCCTTGTCGTTCGGCGCGCCATTGTGCAGGCCGAAACGGCCGAGCTCGCCCTTGTCGTTGATGTCGATGAACGGCGTCAGCTTGGCCGGCGTCACCGACGGGTCGAGCATGCCCTTCGGCGCGACCGGCTTGTCGGCGGCGTCGAATGGGCCGTTGGCGATATCGGTGGCGGCCGAGAGGTCGACGATCTCGATCTTGCGATAGAGCGACTCGTCGCCCTTAACGCCCTGGCCGTTGCCTGAGTCGCGCGCCAGCATCAGAAAGCTCTTGTCGGAGAGTGCGACGATCTCGCTCTGAGCGGCCACCTTGGTCTTGCCCTTGGCATCCTTGAATACCGGCAGCGGCACGACATATTCATGCGCCAGTTTGAGATGGGCGAGATCGGAAGCGTCGTAAACCAGCGCGCGGGTGTTCTGGCGGGTCGAGCCGGAATCGCCGCCGTCCTGGCGGGCCGCCGACTGCAGCACGGCAATCAGGAACCTGCCTTCCGGCGTCATCGACATGCCTTCGAGGCCCTGGTTGTTCTGGCGGCCGGTCTCGGGATCCTTCGGATCAGGTTCGGCGGCGCCCGGGCCGGGATTGTCGGAAGCGAAGTTCGGCTTGCCGTGGCGCATCGGCACCAGAGCCGCGGGCGGTTGGGTCGCCGACATCAGACGGCCTTCGGCCGAGAAGCGGTAGATGTTGGGACCATATTCGTCGGAAATGAACATCGTGCCGTCGGGCAGGCGCACGATTGCTTCGTCGTCCAGCGCCAACTTGCCGTTTTCGGCCTGCGGCAGGATCGGCATGTCGCCGGCGGCGGCGCGCACGCCGTTCAACGGATCGAGGCCGGTGGCGTCGGCGCCCTTGTCGTCGGTCAGAAGCATCGTGTCGGCGAGCGTCGCTTTGACGCCCGACTGTTCCTGTCCGGCGGCGGGCGCCGCGCCAGGAGCGGTCGGGGCCAGCTCGACCGAGATGGTGTTGAGGCGCGGGCGATAATCGGTGGTTCCGACGACATTGTAGCCGCGGTCCGGCAGCAGCCAGAGCGAACCCCTGTAGGTGGCCCCTTCACGCGTCCAGGATTTGGTATCGATCGCCATGCCGGAACCTGAACCGAAGGTCTCGCCGAACTTGTCCTTCTGGTTGGCCGGGATGCGGCCGATGCCGACGAGCCCCTTGTTGACGTAAGCGACGCCGTCGGCGAGCGCCGGGGTCAGGGAAGTGAACAAGGCGAGTGCCGCGCCGAGCGCGACGGTCCGGTTGAGATGTTTCATCGATATCCCCTTCTTGACGAGCAGAGCGGCCTGGAAGGAACGCGCATCGGCGATGCGGCGAGCCGGTTCCCGTCGAGCGGTCTAGGACGTGAACGTGATGGTTGCATGACAGTTTCCTTCTCCCCTTGTGGGAGAAGGTGGATCGGCGCGTAGCGCCGAGACGGATGAAGGGTGCTCCAGCGGAGTGAGACGCTGGTGCCATCTGGAGCACCCCTCATCCGTCGCCTTCGGCGACACCTTCTCCCACAGGGGGAGAAGGGAAAGCGCCTCCGCTCAATCGCTCTCTCTTGCGATCAGCTCCAGCGGCCAGACTTCGCGGATGATGCGTGTGCCCTCAGGGCCGGCGAATGCGGGAAGCGAAGCGAGCAGCATCTCGGCCAGCCGCCGGCCCATGGGCTCCAGCGACGGACGGAAGGCGGTCAGCGTCGGCGAAAAGTAGCGGCAGAGCGGCGTGTCGACGATGACGATCACGGCCATGTCATGGCCCGGCTTGATACCCATCTCGGCCAGCGCCTTGCAGCCGCCGAGCGCCATCGCGTCATTGTTGAAGATGATCGCCGTCGGCGGGTTTCTGGAGCGCATTACTTGCGGCGTCACCTGGTAGCCGCCGGTCTCGTTGATGAAGCCGTCGGCGATCAGGTCGGGGTCGACCTCGATACCGTGCCGCTTCAGTGCCTTGCGGTAGCCGTCGAGGAACAGGTAGCCGAAGTTGAGATCAAGCGAAGGGCGGATAGCGGCAATGCGGCGGTGGCCGCGCGCGACCAGCCGGTCGACGGCTTCATCACCCGCCCTCTCGAAATCGATATCGAGTGAAGGATACGTGTCGCCGCCGGACTGACTTCGGCCAAGCGTGGCGAAGGGAAAGCCGGCCTTGCTGAGATAATCGATCCGATCGTCTTCCCTTCGCGTATTGGCCAACACGACCGCGTCGGCCCGGCGCGTCTCGACCACGCGGCGCAACCGCTCCTGCTGATATTGGCCCGGCTCACCCATGACAACCATCAGATCCAGGTCATGCTCGGCGAGCCGCGCCTGCAGGCCGGTCAGGAACGGGATGAAGAACGGCTCGCCATATTGCTGGTCGCCGGGATGCGGCTGCAGCATGAAGGCGATCGAACGGGTGGCGCCTTGCCTGAGACTGCGGCCTGACTGATTGGGCGAATAGTTCAGCTTCCTGGCTGCTTCGAGCACACGCTGGCGTGTGTCGGCATTGACGTCGGCACGGCCGTTCAGCGCGCGCGACACGGTGCCGATCGAGATGTTCAGGTGACGCGCGAGATCGTGGATGCTTGACGCCAAGGACGGATTCTCCCCCCGCCTTGGCTAGCACCGGCTGCCGCTCAGGCCAAGGCTTCGGGACGATTTTTGCAGGCAGCCGGTTGACATTCTACGCCATCGGGTGTGTTCTCGTAAACGTTTACGGAAAAACGTTTGCGGTGACGCCGTGGACGCCGTGACGTCCGGTCTGGAGGGACCGGCGGAGGAGGAGCGCTGGATGATGAGGGTCGTCCTGGCCGGGTGCGGAGCGATGAGCAAGCACTGGCTCGATGCCGTGAAGCAGATCGACGGGCTCGCCATTGTCGGCCTCGTCGATCTCGATGCCGAGCGGGCCCAGGCGAGGGCGCGCGAATACGCGCTGTCCGATGCCGTCATCGGCACCAACCTCGACGCCGTCCTCGACCAGACCAAGCCCGATGCCGTGTTCGACGTCGTGGTTCCCGCCGCCCGTCGCGAGGTCGCGCTTTCGGCCTTCGCGCACAACTGCCATCTGCTCACCGAGAAGCCGCTGGCCGACAGCCCGGACAATGCGCGCGCCATCGTCGAGGCAGCTCGCCGCGCGGGGCGCATCCACGCCGTCGTCCAGAACCGCCGCTATGTCGCCAATGTCAGGCGCATCAGGCGCTTCCTGGATTCCGGCGCCATCGGCAAGCCGACCAGCATCCATGCAGACTTCTTCGTCGCGCCGCATTTCGGCGGTTTTCGCGAGGAGATGGCCCATGTGCTCTTGCTCGACATGGCGATCCACACGTTCGATGCCGCGCGTTACATGGTCGCCGGCGAGCCGGCCAGCGTCTATTGCCAGGAATGGGAACCCGTGAATTCCTGGTACAGGCAGGGGTCGTCGGCCAGCGCCGTCTTCGACCTTGGCGGCGGCAAGATCTTCACCTATGCCGGCTCCTGGTGCGCCGACGGTTTCCGCACGAGCTGGGAGGGAAGCTGGCGCATCGTCGCCGAGCGCGGCAGCCTCTTGTGGGATGGCCACGACGGGCTGAAGGCGGAGGTGATTGCGTCCGGCCGCGACGGGATCATCGACAAGACCCAGCCCATCGAAGTGCCGCCGCTCGATCCCGCCGACCGCGTCGACGGCCATCTCGGCATCATCCGGGATTTCATGCACGCGATCGAGACCGGCGCCGAGCCGGAGACGCGCGGCGCCGACAACATCAAGAGCCTGGCCATGGTCTTCGGCGCCATCGAGAGCGCGGAGAGCGGACGGCGCGTGACAATCGCCAAGGAAGCATAATGTTGGCAAACCCGCTTCTCGACATCAGGATCGGCACCATGGTGCGGGCCAATCTCGAAGATCCGGCCGCCTATGTCAGGCAGATCCTGCCGCTCGGCTTCGAGAGCATCCAGCCCTTCTTCTGGCAGACGCTGGGCGGCAAGGACCTGAAGCGCCTGGCGAGCGAGATCCGCGAAGCGATCGGCGATGCTGACGTCACCGTGTCCTCGATCGGGGTGTTCGGCAACCCGCTCGAGAATGGAGAGGTCGATCGCGGTGTGCTGGCGGCCTGGGAGACGGTGATCGACAATGCGCATCTGTTCGAGGCGTCGACGGTGAGCGGCTTCACCGGCCGCATCCGCGGCAGACCGCTGACCGACAGCCTGCCGCGCTTCCGCGAGGTGTGGGGCCCGCTGGCCAGGCGTGCCGCCGACAAGGGCGTGCGCATCGCTTTCGAGAATTGCGCCATGGACGGCAACTGGGCGAGCGGCGACTGGAACATCGCTCACAATCCCGATGCCTGGGAGCTGATGTTCAACGAATTGCCAAATGACAATCTCGGGCTGGAATGGGAACCCTGCCATCAGCTGGTCTACCTGATCGATCCGATCCCGCAGATCCGCAAATGGGCGCCGCGCATCTTCCATGTCCACGGCAAGGACGCGACGGTGCGCTGGGACGTCATCCGCGAGCATGGCGTGTTCGGCCGACTGCCTTTCGTGCAGATGCGCACGCCAGGCTTCGGCGACAGCGACTGGACGCGGGTGATCAGCGAGTTGCGGCTGGCCGGCTACAAGGGCGCCATCGACATCGAGGGCTGGCACGATCCGGTCTATCGCGGCGACCTCGAGATCACCGGACAGGCGCGCGCGCTCGACTATCTGAAGCAATGCCGGGGAGGGAACAGCTACGTGCCCAATCCGGCTTGAGGCCAGATTCGATGTGAGGATTGGCCGGCGGGAGGAGCCGGCCGACCGAGGACGCAGATCAATTCGAAACCCTCCATCGGGAGGGATCTAAAAGGGAGGAACGTGCATGACGACCAGAAGGACTGTTCTGCGCTCGACCGTCGTGGCGGCTGCCACGGCGCTCTGCGCCTCGATCTCTGCCTTGCCGGCGCACGCGCTCGACGCGCAATGGTGCAAGGACGTACACATCCGCTTCTTCGTCGGTGGCGCCGAGGGCGACGCCTTCGGCACCATCGTCTATAATGGCGCCAAGCAGGCGGCGGCCGATCTCGGGCCGAAGGTCGACTACATCTTCTCGCAGTGGGACGTCGAGAAGATGGTGCAGCAATTGCGCGAGGCGGTCGCGGTCAAGCCGCAGGGCATCGCCATGATGGGCCATCCGGGCGATGCCGCGATCATGCCTTTGGCCGAACAGGCGCATAAGGACGGCATCAAGATGATGTACCAGAACGTGCCGGTGCCGAAAGTGGTGGCGGCGTTCGGCGGCGGCTATGTCGGCGCGCAGCAGGAACAGCAAGGCCGCGCGCTCGGCGCCGAGGCGTTCAAGCTCGGCAAGCTCAAGGCGGGCGACAAGGCGATCATGATCGGCCCGTTCGAGAACGAGAATCGCGGCGCGCGCGAGCGCGGCACGGTGGCGGCCCTGAAAGAAGCCGGCGTCGAGGTGATCCAGTTGTCCTCACCGCCGAGCGGCGAATGGGCGTCGGATCCCAACCTCGCCATTCCGGTGATCACCGCGGCGCTGCTCAACCACCCCGACGTCAAGGCGGTCGGCTACCCCGGCGGCCAGATGCTCGGCAATGTCGCCACCTATATGCAGGCGGCAGGCCGCAAGCCCGGCGACATCTTCAACTTCGGCTTCGACACCAGTCCGCAGATCGTCGAAGGCTTCAAGGGCGGCTGGGTGCAGCTGACGGCCGACCAGCAGCCGTTCCTGCAGGGCTATCTGCCGGTTCTCAGCCTCTGCCAGCAGGTGGTGCTGGGGCTGGCGCCGATGAATGTCGACACCGGCGCCGGCTTCGTCACGCCGCAGAACTACGAGATCGTCTCAGAGCTCGCCAAGCAGGCATTGCGTTGACCTCCCAAGCCGCCGGCCGGGATTATTGCCCGGCCGGCGAGATGACCGGCAGACAGACAATTCCAGCGAGGATCGCATGGGCGAACGCATCATCGAACTGCGCGACATCAAGAAATCCTACGGCCAGGTCTATGCGCTGGGCGGGGTCAACCTCAGCGTCGACCGCGGCGAGGTGGTCGGCCTGATTGGTGACAACGGCGCCGGCAAGTCGACGCTGATTAAGATCCTGTCCGGCGTGGTCAAGCCGACCAGCGGCGAGATCCTGGTGCGCGACAAGCCGGTCACCGGGTGGAGCGCGGCGCGCTCGCGCGACGCCGGCATCGAGACGGTGTTCCAGGACCGCGCGCTGGCCGTGCAGCAGACGATCGTGCGCAACATCTTCATGGGCCGCGAACTGACCAGCTTCATGGGCTGGCTGAAGGTCGACAAGGAGATCGAGGAGGCGAGCAGGCTGATGCGCGAGATCGGCTTCACCTCGAAGGTGTTCACGCCGCACTCGATCGTCGGCCAGCTTTCCGGCGGCGAACGCCAGGGCGTGGCGATCGCACGCGCCATCTACAAGCAGGCGGAACTGATCATCCTCGACGAGCCGACCACGGCCCTGTCGCTGACCGAGACCGCCAAGGTCTTCCATTTCGTGCGCCAGGTGCGGGCGAGCGGCCGCTCGATCCTGTTCATCGGGCACAACATCCACCATGTCTTCGACATCGCCGACCGCTTCGTCGTGCTCGACCGCGGCAAGGTGGCGCTCGCGGCCGACCGCAACGAGGTCAAGTCGGCAGAAGACCTCATCAACTTCATGGAAGACGTAGCACACCCCGGCGGATTGCCGGGACTGCACGAAGGCGCGGAGCAGGGAGCGCAATGAGTAACGCGATGGAACCCGATCTGCAAACTCCTCTGGGAAGAACAGGCGGCCAGGTAGCCAGGAAGCCAGCCAAGGAATGGAGCCATCCGTCCAATCACTGGCTGCGCGGCTTCGTCATCGACAATCGCGCATCGCTGGGCACACTTGCCGTGTTCATCGTCATGATGGCGGTGTTCATCATCGCCAACCCGACCGTCTTCACCACCTGGTATCTCTACAGCTCGGTGCTGACGACGCTTCCCGTGGCGCTATTCGTGGTGGTGCCGCTGGTCTTCGTCGTCACCTGCGGCGAGATCGACCTGTCATTTCCGGCGACAATGGGCTTTGCCTCCTGGGTCTTCGCGCTGGTGGTGCAGGCCGGCTACGATCCGTTTATCGGCATCGCGGCGGCGCTCGTCACCGGCACGCTGCTCGGCTTCCTGGTCGGCTCGCTGGTCGTCTATGGCGGCCTGTCGTCGCTGATCGCCACGCTCGGCATGAACTTCCTGCTGCGCGGCCTGATCCAGATCATCAACGAAGGCAGGTCGACGGCGCTGACCGGCCTTGCCGACAGCTCGGCCTACAAGATCTTCTCCAGCCAGGTCTGGGGCATCCCGGTGCAGATATTCTGGGCGATCGCCTTCGTGGTGTTCTCGGCGCTGCTCTACAACCGGCATCGTTTCGGCGCGCAGGTGAAAGTGGTCGGCGACAATCCCGACAGCGCAAGACAGATGGGCATCGACGTCAAATGGGTCCGGGTGAAGGTGTTTGTCTTCGTCGGCATCGGCGCGGCGATCGCCGGCACCTTCTCGGTGATGATCAATTTCACCTGGTGGCCGACGGCAGGCGACGGCTATCTGCTGCCCGTGCTGGCTTCGGTGTTCGTCGGCGGCACGCCGACCTGGGGCGGCATCGGCACCGTGGTCGGCGGCGCGATCGGCGCAGTTACGGTGTCGTTCATCCAGACCGGCGTGGTGGCGGCGGGCCTGAGCGGCTTTTACGTGCAGTTCTTCAACGGGCTGATCATCATCCTGTCGCTGCTCGGCCATAAGTGGAACCAAGCAAGGTATAGGTGAGGAGGCCGGTCACACCGGTGCGACAAACCCGTCCAGCACGCGTTTCTGGCCGGCCTTGTCGAAGTCGATGGTGAGCTTGTTGCCGTCGATCGCGGCGATGTTGCCATTGCCGAATTTCTGGTGGAAGACGCGGTCGCCGACATTGAAGGCGGATGGCGTGTCGGCGACGGATTTGGCGACCAGCTCGCCCTCGATGGTGCGGCCTTTCACGCTGGTGCGGCCGGCGCCATAGCCTGAATCGGTCTCGCCATAGCCGATACGCTCGACCTGGTGGCCGGAGCGCGTGCCCCAGTTGCGGTCGGTCGCCTCGGTGCGGTTCGCCTGCGCGCGCTGCCAGCCGGGCGTCGCATAGGTGTTGGAGAAGCTGCCCTGGTCCTTGGCGCCGATATTGTCGAAGCGCGAGGCGCCGTAGGGGTTCTGTCGTCCGCCGCCGCGGCCGGAAGCAAACGAGCCGCCGCCATAGGGGTTGCCGTAGCCGCCGTAGCTGTTGCCGCTGTCGGCGATATCGATATGGGTTTCGGGCAATTCGTCGACGAAGCGCGACGGGATCGTCGATTGCCACAGGCCGTGAATCTGGCGGTTGGAGACGAACCAGATATGCAGGTTCTTTTTCGCCCGCGTCAGGCCGACATAGGCGAGCCGGCGCTCTTCCTCGAGGCCGGAGCGTCCGCCTTCGTCCAGCGCGCGCTGGTGCGGGAACAGGCCTTCCTCCCAACCAGGCAGGAACACGGTCTCGAATTCGAGGCCCTTGGCAGAATGCAGCGTCATGATCGAGACCGCATCTTGCGACTCGCCCTGCTCGGCCTCCATCACCAGCGCGACATGCTCGAGGAAGGAACGCAGCGATTCATACTCCTCCATGGAGCGGATCAGTTCCTTGAGGTTTTCCAGCCGCCCGGGCGAATCCGCCGAACGGTCGTTCTTCCACATGTCGGTGTAGCCGCTCTCCTCCAGGATAGTCTCGGCGAGCTCGGTGTGCGGGGTGGTTTCCAGCGCCTTCTGCCAGCGCTCGAAATTGGCTGCGACCTCGCGCAGCGCCGCACGCGGCTTCGGCTTCAGCTCGTCGCTTTCGGCAAGCGTCGCGGCGGCCTCCAGCATCGGGATGCGCATGGCGCGGGCCGTGTCGTGGATCTGACGGATGGTGGCTTCGCCGAGCCCGCGCTTCGGCACGTTGACGATGCGCTCGAAGGCGAGGTCGTCGCCGCTATTGGCGACGACCCGGAAGAAGGCCAATGCATCGCGGATTTCCAGGCGCTCGTAGAAGCGCGGGCCGCCGATGACGCGGTAGTTCAAGCCAAGCGTGATGAAGCGGTCTTCGAAGGCACGCATCTGGAAGGAGGCGCGCACCAGGATCGCCATGTCGTTGAGATTATGCTTCTGGCGCTGATAGGCCTCGATGGCGTCGCCAATGGCGCGGGCCTCTTCCTCCGAGTCCCAGGCGGCGTGGACATGCACCTTGTCGTCCTCGGGGTCGTCGCGGTCGGTGAACAGCGTCTTGCCGAAGCGGCCCTCATTGTGGGCGATGAGGTGGGAGGCCGCGCCCAGAATATGCGCGGTGGACCGGTAGTTGCGCTCCAGCCGGATGATGGTGGCGCCCGGGAAATCCTTGTCGAAGCGCAGGATGTTGTCGACCTCGGCGCCGCGCCAGCCATAGATCGACTGGTCGTCGTCGCCGACGCAGCAGATGTTGACTTTGTTCTCGCTCACGGCCGCGCGCTCGCTTCGCTCGCTGGCCTCCGCGGGGGCGGCCTGGCCGGCCGACGCCCGGTCGGGCTTGCGGCCTTCGGCCGATGGGCTGCGCCCAGAATGCGGCCTCTGCGCAAACAGCCTTAGCCACATATACTGCGCGGTGTTGGTGTCCTGGTATTCGTCGACGAGGATGTATTTGAACTTGCGGTGGTAGTCCTTCAGCACGTCCGGATAGGCGCGGAAGATGCGGATCGGGTGATAGAGCAGGTCGCCGAAGTCGCAGGAGTTCAGCGTCTGCAGCCGTTCCTGGTAGGCCTTGTAGAGCTGGCGGCCCTTGCCGTTGCCGAAGCTGCGCGCATCGCCTTCCGCTATTTCGTCGGGGCCAAGGCCCTTGTTCTTCCAGTTGTCGAGCATCTGGGCGAAGGTCTTGGCCGGCCAGCGCTTGTCGTCCAGCCCTTCGGCCTGGATCAACTGCTTGATCAGCCGCACCACGTCGTCGGTGTCGAGAATGGTGAAGTCCGATTTCAGCCCGGCAAGCTCGGCGTGGCGCCGAAGCAGCTTCACGCCGATCGAGTGGAAGGTGCCGAGCCACGGCATGCCCTCGACATTGCCTTCGCCGATCAGGATGCCGATGCGCTGCTTCATCTCGCGCGCGGCCTTGTTGGTGAAGGTGACGGCCAGGATCTGCGAGGGGAAGGCCCTGCCGGTGGCAAGGATGTGAGCGATGCGCGTGGTGAGCACCCGCGTCTTGCCGGTGCCCGCGCCGGCAAGCACCAGAACCGGGCCCTCGGTCGTTTCGACGGCGAGGCGCTGCTCCGGGTTCAGGCCCTTGAGATAATCGGGCACGCCGTTCTGGCCGCTGCGCGCCGCCATGGCGCGCGCGGCTATGCCGGATGGAGCCGCTGCCGGCCGCGCATTCGGTTCATCAAAAAAAGGCATGTCCTCGGAAAAGCCCGACATCGCCCCCGAATGTAGTGATTCGGCAGCGAAAGACCAGAACTGTCTACGTTTTGTTCTAGTTTCGCGTGTCTGCCCCCAACTTGACAGCCGGAGCGAGCGAGGGAAAGCTGCCGGCAGGGCAGGGACGGCGCGCCGTCGCCTCAGAGCGGCCGCAAAGGCGCAACAGTCGAAGGAGCACCGTCTTGGCTGTCACCATCACCTCGCTCGTCCTCTTCCTCATCGGTCTCATTCTCGGCGGCGGCGGCATCTGGCTCATCGCGCTGGGCGGCAGTTGGTACTACCTGATCGCCGGCCTGATCTTCCTGATCACCGCCTGGCTGCTTTTCAGGCGCCGGTCGACTTCGCTCTGGCTCTACGCGCTGTTCGTGCTTGCCACTTTATGCTGGGCAGTGTGGGAAATCGGCTTCGACTGGTGGCAGCTCGGCCCGCGCGGCGGCGTCATCGTGCTCATCGCCTTGTGGCTTTTGACGCCGTGGGCAAGGCGGGGGCTGCGGGGGCCGGACGGACGCGCGCCGCTGATCCTGGCCGTGCTCGCCTCGCTCGCGGTCGCCGGTTATTCGATGACCGCCGATCCCATGGATATCGGCGGCACGCTCGGCACCGAAAAGGCGGCGACGGCCGCCAATCTCGGCGGCGACATCCCGGCCGGCGAGTGGCAGTTCTACGGCCGCACGCCCTTCGGCCAGCGCTATTCGCCGCTCGACCAGATCACGCCGGACAACGTCGCCAAGCTGCAGCCGGCCTGGACCTATCGCACCGGCGACGTGAAAGGCCCCGACGATATCGGCGAGACGACCTATCAGGTGACGCCGCTGAAGATCGGCGATGCGCTGTTCATTTGCACGCCGCATAATTTCGCCATCGCCATCGATGCCGCGAGCGGCAAGGAGAAGTGGCGCTACGATCCGAAGATCAAGCTCGACCCCAACCGCCAGCACCAGACCTGCCGCGGCGTGTCCTATTATGCCGATGCCAAGATCGCCGCCGGCCAGCCTTGCGCCGCGCGCATCTATCTGCCGACCTCCGACGCCCGGCTGATCGCGCTCGACGCCGCGAACGGGCAGGTGTGTCCGTCCTTCGCCGACGGCGGCACGCTGAACCTGATGGCCAACATGCCCTATCCGAAGTCGGGCTATTACTATTCGACGTCGGCGCCACTGATCGTCGCCGGCAAGATCATCGTCGGCGGCGCGGTCAACGACAATTATTCGACCGAGGAACCGTCCGGCGTCATCCGCGCCTTCGACGCCGGCACCGGCGCGCTCCTATGGAATTGGGATTCCGGCAATCCGGACGTGACGACGCCGCTGCCCGCCGGGCAAACCTACACTCACAACTCGCCCAACATGTGGTCGACGGCGAGCGCCGACGAGAAGCTGGGACTGCTCTACGTTCCGCTCGGCAACCAGACGCCGGACCAGCTCGGCATGGGCCGCAGCGCCACTGTCGAGAAATTCTCCTCCTCGATCACCGCACTCGATCTCAACACCGGGCAATTGCGCTGGGTGCGGCAGACCGTGCATCACGATCTGTGGGACATGGACGTGCCGGCGCAGCCGTCTTTGATCGACATCACCACCGCGAACGGCGTCGTCCCGGCGCTGGTCGGGCCGACCAAGCAGGGCGATCTCTACGTGCTCGACCGGCGCACCGGCGAGCCGATCATCCCGGTGAAAGACGTGCCGGCGCCCGGCGGCGCGATCGAGGGCGATCATGCCTCGCCGACGCAGCCGGCCTCGGACCTGTCCTTCAATCCCAAGCCGCTGACCGGCGCCGACATGTGGGGCATCACCATGTTCGACCAGCTGGCGTGCCGGATCGAATTGAAGAAGCTGCGCTATGAGGGACGCTACACGCCGCCCTCGCTGCAGGGCTCCCTGATCTATCCCGGCAATTTCGGCGTCTTCAACTGGGGCGGCGTCGCGGTCGATCCGGTGCGGCAGGTGATGTTCGGCATGCCGACCTACCTCGCCTTCACCTCGAAGCTCATCCCGCGCGCGGACGTGCCGCCGCCGGGCGACACCAAGGGCAGCGAGCAGGGGCTGAACCGCAATGAAGGCGCGCCTTACGCGGTGGTGATGGGACCGTTCCTGTCGCCGCTCGGCATTCCCTGCCAGGCGCCGCCCTGGGGCTATGTCGCCGGCGTCGACCTCAAGACGGGAAACATCGCCTACAAGCACCGCAACGGCACCGTCTACGACATGACGCCGCTGCCTTTGCCGCTCAAGGTCGGCGTTCCCGGCATAGGCGGGCCGATGATCACGGCTGGCGGCGTTGCTTTCCTAGGCGCCGCGGTGGACGACTATCTGCGCGCCTACGACCTCACCACCGGCAGGCAGCTCTGGCGGGCGAGGCTGCCGGCGGGCGGCCAGTCGACGCCGATGACCTATACGGTGGCCGACGGCCGCCAGTTCGTCGTCATCGTCGCCGGCGGCCACGGCTCGGTCGGCACCAAGCCGGGCGATTACGTGATGGCCTACACGCTGCCGAAATAGGACAGGGCGAGGCCGGCCTGCTACGAAAGCAAGAAGCCGGCCAGCAGGACGGTCAGGAGAAGCGACGCGGGTACGGCGAGAAGCCAACGAGCCTCCAGGACACTGTTCCGATAGTCTTTCATTTTCTCGCTCCAACCTTTTAAGACGGCTCCAGCGCGTAACCCGCCAGCGCTGGAGCCTCTGCTTTGTGCTCAACCGCTGTAGCGGGAGCTTCCGGCAGTGGGTCAACGGAGGGTCGGTTGGTTCGTTCCTGGCGCAAGTCCCCAGTCGGGCTATCGGTTCCGACTGAAGTCGCACATCACAAGCATTGGTCCCAAGGACGAAACATATAGCCCGCTATCTCATTGTGTCCCCGACTGGCGGACATGAGTCCCTTCATCGCCAGTTTATGGATGCCCGTCACCCCCAGGATGGCGGGCATCCGTTGAGGGGCGGGCAAGAGGTGGACGGTGTCGATTTCCAATGAGTTGCGGGACGTCAGCATCCGTTACGAGTGCCCTAGCTGCCACTCGCCGATCATCAAAACCGGTTCATGGTTCAAGGCGGTAAGCATCTTCAGGTGCGATGACTGCAAGACCAAATTGCGCCTTGGCTACTCGGCTAAGCTGGCCCTTTTCCAAAGGCACTGCCAGTCGGCGTAAGTCGGGAGCTCTCGCCGACATTTTGGACAATGGTCGCGGCGGCATCGACGTTGATGACCTGATCGCACTGTCCTTTGTCACGTCGGATGAGCGTTAAGGAAAATACGAAATGGGACCGGAAGCGTCAGCGATAATGATTTTGCTTTCGTGCAGTCCGGGGTGGGCTTGTCGGCCACTCGAAATCGCGCCTCAAATCTACTCCGCCGATGAATGCAGAGCGGCCTTGGCGGATCGTTTGGCTAAGTCCCCTGTCGGCGAAGTTATTGGCCGATGCAGGGAGGTTGACGCCACGGTTACCAATTCGCCGCCGCCTGGATATTCCGCCCTAACAGTCACCCGAGGCACAAAAACTACGAACTATCTTGTTCCCCATAAGGTGGACTAATCGATTTCGCCGGTGGGAGGCCTTCGGTCGCCAGAAAGCGGATCAGCTTTGCCGTCGAAAGGCCGAGCCGTTCAAAACCGGTTCGGAATGCTTCAAAGCCCGAGATGACCCCGCAAGCTGGGCACCTGATCCAGCACCTGGTTGGTCAGATCAGGGCCGGCGGCAACCTCGGCCTGCTTGATCAAGGTCTCGCCGGCCTGACGGATCTGCGCCATGTCGAGGCCGGACGCCTTGAGCGCGGCGATGCCGTTGATCAGCGCGCCGGCCTTTTCGCCGAGCACGCCGCCCAGCGCGCCCTGCAGCGACGACAGAAGTCCGCCGCCCGAATTGGCCGTCGCGCCGGCGGCCATCACGTCATATTTCTGGGCCAACTCACCGGCGCCGGGGATCTGGTCGAAGAAGGACGAAATGCTGGTGCCTTCAGCCTCATGCTCGAGCACGGAAAAAATGGTGCCGACAACCTTCTCGGTGGTCGGCTCGTCGATGCCGGCCTTCGAGGAAACGGTGTTGATGATATCCTGGATGTTCATGGCATTCCCCTTTTCGTCATTCGTTTCGGTAGGGCGCTCAGGCAACTTCACGTCCTAATGTGACAGCACCATCAAGCCTTTCGGAAATGACCAAAATGTGATGAATCGCGCTGGCTTGTCGGCGCGACGGCGGGTTGGCTCCACCAGGGTTCCGCCCATATGGGTCGTCACCGGGGCGTGACTGGACCATGCGATACTCGACCCTATCTTGCGGTCCACCGCCAACCGTCGAGGAAAATCATGACCAGCCCCGTTGCCAAGCCCGTCGTCACGCAGCCTGTCATCACGCAGGCGATGATCGATGCCTATGACGAATACACGCATCTGACGCTCGACCGCCGCCGCTTCATGGAGCAGTTGACGAAGCTGGCGGGCTCGGGTGCCGCGGCGGCCGCGATCGCGCCGATGCTGGCGGCCAATTCCGCTCAAGCGGCGATCGTCGCCGAAGACGACAGCCGCGTTAAGGGCGAGGACATCACCTATCCCGGCTCAAGCGGCGAGATGAAGGGCTATCTGGTCAAGCCCGCGAACCAGTCAGGCAAGCTCGGCTGCGTCATCGTCATCCACGAGAACAGGGGGCTGAACCCGCATATCCGCGATGTCACCCGGCGCGTGGCGCTGGAGGGGTTCATCGCGTTGGCGCCGGACTTCCTGTCGCCGCTTGGCGGAACGCCCTCCGACGAGGACAAGGCGCGCGACATGTTCACCAAGCTCGACGTGGCCAGAGTCGCCGCCGACGGCGTGGCGACGATCGCCTATCTCAAGGGCCTCAAGGACGGCAACGGCAAGGTCGGTGCGGTCGGCTTCTGCTGGGGCGGCGGCGCGGTGAACCAACTCGCCGTCCATGCGCCCGACCTCAGCGCCGGCGTCGCCTATTACGGCATGCAGCCCAAGGCCGAGGACGCTCAAAAAATCAGGGCGCCGCTGCTGCTCCACTATGCCGGGTTGGACGAACGCACCAACACCGGCATCGATGCCTACAAGAAGGCGCTCGACGCCGCCCATGTCGAATACAAGGTCTATGTCTATGAGGGTGCCAACCACGCCTTCAACAACGACACCTCGGCCGCGCGCTATGACAAGAAAGCCGCCGATCTCGCCTGGGGCCGGACGATTGCTTTCCTGAAGGAGAAGCTGGCATAGCCGAGCGGTCCAGAGCAATTCCAGGAAGAGTGACGAACGGCAACCTTTCAAAATCCCTGTGTCGGGTAACCAGGGCGTTTCACCGTTTCACGGAACGGCGCCGGGGATTGGCTGAAGCCGCCCCAACCTCGTCATTCTATGGCGGAGCAAGGAGCGAAGCGACGCGGCGCAGACCATAGAATCTATGCCGTGACTTGGAAGCGCCGCCACGGTGCGGCATTCTGCTCCGTTGCACGCCTTGGCGAAGGTAACGGCATGGCAACTGTGTTCACGCGAATGCGGTTTTGTCGCGAATGATAGCGTTGAGGACGACCAGGAGCTTCCTTG
>NZ_JAIUHP010000034.1:0-30282 GCF_020165175.1 Mesorhizobium sp. CA16 | reverse complement strand
GCGCCTTTCCTCTCCCCCGTCGATCGGGGGAGAGGTGGCTCGGCGAAGCCGAGACGGAGTGGGGGTCGACCAGCGCTATATTGGATTAGCTAGGCAATGCATGCGCCAAGCTGCATGCACACTATCGCCAAAGATCAGCCCGCTTGGAAATTTGTGCATGCGGTAGACAAGGAGAGCTGGAAAATAAAAAACCGGCGTCAGCTTGCTTCTGACGCCGGTCATTCAGGTTTTGGGATCGTCGCACCTGATTTTTCCAAGGAAAAACCGAGGTTGGTTCGATCCGACGCTGACCCGTGGGCGGGGGGCTTGGGGTTTACGAGCCGGTGCCGGACCGAACCGTCTCAGGCAACGACCGTAAATTCGTCGGACATTGGGGCATGAGCGCGGATTATTTGTGGCGAGAATGTGGCGGAGCATCACCAATTCCAACATGTGTTTCGCAAACGTGACTGGACGTTTGGGAAACCGCGCGACCCGCGCGTGTTCGGCCGGCGTTACAATTCCATCGCGCCCTTGCAATTCCCTTGTGAAAGCGCGAACCTTGGCCGGCGCATGATTCAATCGAAGGATCGAGGCATGACCGATCACAGCGGCGGGACGGAGGATGGGGAAGCATCCGGAATATTGATCCCGCTGCACGAGGCGCGCAACGCCCGCCTCGACCAGCCGGTGCGATTCGACCGGCGCGAGCTCGACCAAATCCTGAGGCTTTACGGACGCATGGTGGCGGCCAATGAATGGCGCGACTACGCGATCGATCATCTCACTGATCGCGCTGTCTTTTCCGTCTTCCGCCGGGCCAGCGAAGTGCCGCTGTTCCAGATCGTCAAGGACCCCAGGCTGGCGCGCCGGCAAGGCGCTTTCGCCGTCATCGCCGCCGGCGGCCGCATCCTCAAGCGCGGCCAGGAGCTCGGCCGCGTGCTCGGCGTGTTCGATGCCAAGCTGAAGGTTGTCGAGGCGTGAGAAGAGGAATCGAAGAACTGAAGAACTGAAGAATTGAGGAACTGAGGAAAAAGGCCGCGTCTCCAGCGGACCTTGAGCGCCTCTTCTTCAGTTCTTCAGTTCTTCAGTTCTTCAGTTCTTCTGTTTCCCTTGAGCTCCGGAACCTTCGCTCCGGCAGCGAATCCGGATCGGGCGGCAATTCCGCGCCGCCATTCAGCGAAAGCTGCATGAACACCGTGTCCAGCCAGCGTCCGTGCTTGTAGCCGGATCCTTCCAGTCGCCCGGAATGGCGGAAGCCGAGCTTCTCGTGCAGCCGCACCGAGGCGCTGTCTGCGTGGCCGTCGCCGATCACCGCAATGATCTGGCGGAAGCCCGCCGCGCGCGCCGTCTCGATCAGCGCCCGCATCAGCAGCAAGCCCACGCCCTGCCCCTTGGCCTCCGGCGCGACATAGACCGAATCCTCGATGACGAATCGGTAGGCGGGACGCGGCCGGAACGGTCCGGCATAGGCATAGCCGAGCACGATGCCGTCCTTCTCCGCCACGAGATAAGGAAAGCCGCCCGCTGCTAGAGCGTCGAATCGGTTGCCCATTTCGGCGCGGCTCGGCGGTTCCAGCTCGTAGCTTGCCGTGCCGTGCGCGACCGCATCGGCATAGATTTCGGTGATTCGGTCGAGGTCGGCCGCAGTAGCGGCCCTGATCGCAATAGTGCTCATAATTTGTGCAGTTCTCGTTGCTGCCTCGATATCAGCAGAGGACTGTGCGAAAAGAAAGGGCGGCCATTGGGCCGCCCTTCGCAAATCTATGGTCCACTGAAACCGGGGTAACCGCCCTTAGCGGCGGTCGCCCATGAACTGCAGCAGGAACATGAACAGGTTGATGAAGTCGAGATAGAGGCGCAGCGCGCCCATGATCGCCTTGCGGCCGGCGACGTCGGCGACGTCACCTTCGAAATACATTTCCTTGATCTTCTGCGTGTCGTAGGCGGTCAGGCCGGCGAAGACCAGCACGCCGATCGCCGAGATGGCGAAAGCGAGCGCCGACGACTGCAGGAAGATGTTGATCAGCATCGCGATCAGCAGGCCGATCACGCCCATGATCAGGAACGAGCCGAACGCCGACAGGTCGCGGCGGGTCGTGTAGCCGTAGAGCGACAGACCGCCGAAGGCCGCGGCCGTGGCGAAGAAGGTCTGGGTGATGCTGGTGCCGGTGTAGACGAGGAAGATCGTCGACAGCGACAGGCCGACAAGGCCGGCATAGACCCAGAACGTGGCCTGAGCCGCGCCCACGCTCATCGACTGGATGCGGAACGACAGGAACATCACGGCGGCGAGCGGCGCCAGGATGACGACCCAGCGGAACGCGCTTGCATAGATCAGCTGGCCGAACGCGGTCAGCTGGCCGTCGCCGGTGATGGCGAGCTGGAAGGCGCCCCAGGCGGCAAGGCCGGTAATGAGCAGGCCAAGCCCCATGAGGTTGTAGACTTTGATCATGTAGGCGCGCAGGCCTTGATCGATATCGACGCGCACGCCGGGGGCGGCGGACGTCTGGTAGTTGCGAATGGGATCAGCCATTGGAAATCCTCTGTTGCTTCTGCCCCGTCCGGTGACAGGTCATTCGAGACCAGGCGCCGCTGGCGAGGCTCCAGCATGCCTGCGCAAAATATGAGCGTTCTCGACGTCAAGAACAAGACGGTAACGAGGCGCAACGCTTCGTGAGAAGGCAAAAGGCCGGTTTTCGGGTCTTCCGGGCGTCTTTCTTACAAAAATTTAACCGGGCTTACAAAGGTTTAAGCGGGCGGGCGGCTCTCGGCCCCCCCGTCAGAGGTTGCGCAGCACCGGCGCCGCCTTGTGGCCGAGCACCCGCCAGGTCCCGGCAAGGCCGATGCCGACGGTGACCGCCAGCGAAACCAGGATCGTCGCCACCGCGACCTGTGGTATGAAATGCGACGGCAGCGTCATGATATGCGCGACCACGAACCAGGCGGCGATGCCGCCGGCGGCAAGCGCGAACAGCGCGGTCGCAAAGCCGATCAGCATATATTCCAGCGAGAAGGCGGTAATCAGCGTTCGTCGCGTCGCGCCGAGCGTCTTCAGCACCACAGCGTCATGGATGCGCGCCCGGTTGCCGGCGGCCAAAGCGCCGGAGAGCACCAGCACCGAGGCGATCAGCGCCACGCCGGCGGCGGCGCGGATCGCGGCGCCCAATTGCGCCACCAGCCGGTTGACAATGTCGAGCGCGTCCTTGACGCGCACCGTCGTCACAGCCGGAAAGGCGCGGGTGACGGCGTTGAGCAGCCTTGCATCGTCGGCCGCAGTGGCTTGTTTGTCGGTCAGTGTCGCCAGCCAGCCATGCGGCGCCCCGGCGAAGGTGTTGGGCGAAAACACCATGACGAAGTTGATGCCCATCGTCTCCCACTCGACCTGGCGGAAATTGGCGATCCTCGCGGTGACGTTGCGTCCAAGCACATTGACGGTGACGGTGTCGCCGAGCTTCAGCCCGATCGCCTTGCCCTCCTCGGCCGAGAACGACACCAGCGGCTCACCGGAATAGTCCTGCGGCCACCACGCGCCTTCGGTCAGCGTCGCGTTTTCCGGCTGCTTGGCGTCATAGGTCAGGCCGCGGTCGCCGCGCAGCACCCAGGCGCCGTCGGCCGGGATCTTCACCTTGTCGACGTCGACGCCGTTGAGCGCCATGATGCGCCCGCGCAGCATCGGCACCTTGACCAGCGTCCCCCGCGGCGACTCCTTGCCGACAAGGCCGGCGAAGGCATCGACATCGCTGCTCTGGATGTCAACGAAGAAGAAGTTCGGCGCCCGCTCCGGCAGGCTGCCGGAGATCTGCCGCCTGAGATTCCCGTCGATCAGCGCCAGGGTGACGAGAAGCGTCAGCCCGAGGCCGAGCGACAGCACCACCGAGGGCGTCAGCGCGCCGGGACGGTGGATGTTGCCGAGCGCCAGCCGAAGCGACACGAAACGGACGCGCGGACTTTTCCTAGCCGCCCACTGCACCAGCGCCGCCACCAGCCGCAGCACCAGGAAGGCAAAGACCGTGGCGCCGACGAAGATCGAGGCGATGCGGTAGTCGTTGGCCGAAAGGATCGCCAACGCCGCCAGCGCCAGCACGATCGCGAGCGCCGCGCCCGTATAGGGCAGGCGCGGCAGGCCCCGGCTTTCAAAGCCCATTTCGCGGAACAGCGCGGTTGCCGGCACGTCGCGGGCGCGGCCGAGCGGCAAAAGCGCGAAGGCCAGCGTCACCAGCAGGCCGAACAGCGCGGCAAGGGCCAGCGCGCCAGGATAGAAGCCGCCTTGCGCCGGCACCGGGATGACCGACTGCAGAAGCGCGCTCGCCACGAACGGCATCGCGGCGCCGACGATAAGCCCGAGCACGATGCCGAGGCCTGCAATCAACAGGATCTGCACCAGATAGACGGTGAAGACGAAGCCGCCCGAGGCGCCGAGGCTCTTGAAGGTGGCGATGACGCCGCGCTTGCCGTCGAGATAGGCGCGCACGGCGTTGGCCACGCCGACGCCGCCGACCACCAGCGCCGTCAGCCCGACCAGCGTCAGGAATTGCGAGAAGCGTTCGATATTGGCGGAGAGCGCGGGGGCGGCGTTGCTGCGCGTGCGGATCGACCAGCCGGCCTGCGGGAAATCCTTCGCGGCTTGAGCCTGGATGTCCTTGATCCGCGCCTCGGACGTGCCGTCGGGCAGGCGCACCTTATAGGCGTTCTCGACAAGGCTGCCGGGCTGCACCAGGCCGGATGCGGCAAGGCCCTGGCGCGAAATCATCAGCCGCGGCGCGAAACCGAAACCGTCCGACACCGCATCCGGCTCGCTGACCAGCCTCGCCCGCAACTCGAAAGTGGCGCTGCCGAGTTTCAACCTGTCGCCGATGTGAAGATTGAGCCGGTCGAACAAAAGGTCGGGCGCGGCGGCGCCGAACACGCCGGACCGTTCGCCGAACAATTGCTCCTTCGGCAGCGCCGGATCGGTTTCCAGCGCACCGTAGAGCGGATAGGCGTCGTCGACGGCCTTTGCCTCGATCAGCGCCTGGTCCGAGCCGTCCTCCAGCCGCGCCATCGAGCGCATGCCGGAATTGAGCGAGACAGTGCCGAGGCCCTTGATGAAGCCGAGCTCCGCATCGGAAGCGCTGCGCTGGTTGACCTGGAAGCGCAAATCGCCGCCAAGCAGCGTCTGTCCCTGATTGGCGACACCGGCCGAGATCGCCTGCGCCACCGAATTGACGCCGCCAATTGCCGCGACGCCCAGCGCGATGCAGGCTAGGAAGATCATGAAGCCGGACAGGCCGCCGCGCATCTCGCGCAGCGAGAAGCGGATGGCAAGCTTCAGGGTTCGAAGCCGGGCGGCCGCCATGCCTCTATGCCGTCACTTTGAGCAAAGGCGCATCCTCGATCCGCCCCGAACGCATCGAGACCTGGCGCGCACAACGCCCGGCCAGCGCCGGATCATGCGTCACCAGCACCAGCGTCATGCCTCGCTCCGCCGCCTTGGCGAACAGGAGATCGGCGATCTGCTTTCCCGTCACCTGGTCGAGGTTGCCGGTCGGCTCGTCGGCGATGAGGATGCGCGGCGACGGCGCCAGCGCCCGCGCGATCGCCACGCGCTGCTGCTCGCCGCCGGAAAGCTCTCCCGGATAATGCGTCACGCGGTCGCTCAGGCCGACCGCCGCGAGCTCCCGCGCGGCCACCCCGAACGGATCGGTATGGCCGGCGAGCTCCAGCGGCACGGCAACATTTTCCAGCGCTGTCATGTTGGGGATGAGATGGAAGGATTGGAACACGATGCCGATGTTTCGCCCACGAAACGAAGCAATCTGATCCTCGCTTTTGTCATTGATCAGATCGCCGGCGATCCGGACTGTGCCCGAATCGACTCTTTCCAGCCCGGCAAGGACCATCAGCAGCGTGGACTTGCCGGAGCCCGACGGACCGACAATGCCGGTGGCTTCGCCGGCCGCCACGTCGAGGCTCACATCTTTCAGCACATGGACGGAGGACGCGCCCTCGCCGAGCGTCAGCGATATGTCCCTCAGCGCGATGACGGCTTCTGTCACAATGAAAGCGCCCTATATGTGAAAAAAGGAGACGACCGCTGTCTCCTCCCTTGGATTGTTCCGGTCATATGGGGCTCGCCGCATGGCTTTCAAACACCGTTTTGCCGCAGCCCTCATCCTTTTCCTAGGCCTTTGCGCCGCCATCTCGCCGGCGCGCGCCGCAACCTTCACCATAGTCGGCTTCGGCGACAGCCTGATGGCTGGCTACAGCCTTGGACCGGGCCAGGGTTTCACCGACAGGCTGCAAGCGGCTCTGAAGGCGAAGGGCCTCGATGTCGCCGTCGCCAATGCCGGCGTGTCGGGCGACACATCGAGCGGCGGGCTGGCGCGGCTCGACTGGTCGGTGCCGGACGGCACAAGGCTGGTGATCCTCGAGCTTGGCGCCAACGACATGCTGCGCGGCCTTTCGCCCAAGATCGCCGAGAAGAACCTCGACGCGATGCTGGGCAAGCTGAAGCAACGCAACATTCCGGTGCTTCTGGCCGGCATGCGCGCCGCGCCCAATCTCGGCGCTGATTACCAGAAGGCCTTCGATGCCATCTATCCGCGGCTTGCCGAAAAATACCGCGTTCCGCTCTATCCGTTCTTTCTCGACGGCGTCGCCGGCCATCCCGACCGCCAGCTCGAAGACGGCCTGCATCCCAATCCCCGGGGTGTCGACGTCATGGTCGAGCGCATCCTGCCCGTGGTCGAGAAGGCGATCGCCGACAATGGGGGGCCATCATGAGTCCGTAATGCCACGCTTTCCGCTGGGGAAACTTTGTGGACAACAAACCGCTTGCCCCGCGCCAATATCGATGATTCGCTAGGAACGAGAGTTTCGATTCGAGGACAGGAGGCTTCACATGCCACGTCTTTTCACCGCCCTCGAAATTCCGCGTGATGCTGCTCTCTCTTTGTCCCTGCTCCGGGGCGGGCTGCCCGGAGCGCGCTGGATCGACGTCGAAAACTACCACCTGACGCTGCGTTTCATCGGTGATGTCGAGGGCCATGTCGCCGACGAAATCGCCAACGCCCTCGACAGGGTCGACCGCCCCTCTTTCCAGATGACGCTCTCTGGGGTCGGCGCCTTCGGCGGCAAGAAGCCGCATGCGGTGTGGGCCGGCGTGTCGGCCTCGCCCGACCTGACGGCGCTGCAGGGCGAGATCGACCGCATCTGCCAGCGGCTCGGCCTGCCGGCCGACCCACGCAAGTTTTCGCCGCATGTGACGCTGGCGCGCCTGCGCAATGGGAGCCCGCTCGATGTCGCGCAATATCTTTCGGCGCGCGGCAATTTCGCGGCATTGCCCTTCCGCGTCGGCCGCTTCGTCCTGATGTCGTCGCGCGATTCGGTCGGCGGCGGCCCCTACATCGTCGAGGAAGCCTGGCCGCTGGTCGGCGAAGCGCTGGCCCCAAGCCGCTTCGCCAGCGCATCCGACGCCTCGCGGATCATGCGGTAGACCGAGGCGAAGGCCTCGGCGCCGTCGTAATAGGGATCGGGAACGTCCACGGCCTTTCCCGTGGCAAAATCCAGATAGAGATGGATGCGGTCGTGCGCGGCCTGCGGCGCCAGCGCCTTGAGGTCGCGCACATTCGCCCGGTCCATGCCGAGGATCAGGTCGTACCGCGAAAAATCCTCCGGCAGCACCTTGCGCGCCCGCTGCCCTGAAATGTCGACGCCGTGCCTTGCCGCCACCGCGATCGAGCGCCGGTCCGGCTCCTGGCCGGCATGCCAGCCGCCCGTCCCGGCCGAATCGATCACCAGACCCTGGTCTTTGCCTTGCTCGGTCAGGACGGCCCGGAACACGCCCTCGGCCAGCGGCGAGCGGCAGATGTTGCCAAGGCAGACGAACAGAATGGATTTTATGGGCTTTGCGCTCATCGATCCGGCGCTATGGTTGGATCATCTGCGAATAGCACAGGGACCGGACATGAACAGGGAAAAACTCAACAAGGAAGCGATCGTCGCCGCGCTTGCGGAACTTGACGGCTGGTCGCTCGCCGCCGACGGCGCCTCCATCAAGCGCAGCTTCGTCTTCAAGAATTTCTCCGAGGCCTTCGCCTTCATGACGCGCGTGGCGCTGGCGGCCGAAAAGATGGACCATCACCCGGACTGGTCGAATGTCTACAAGACCGTCGACGTGACGCTGAACACGCATGACGCAGGCGGCGTCACGGCGCTGGATATCGAGCTCGCCAAGCGGATGAACGTGTATTTCGGCTGAGAGCGAGCGGACTTCGTCATTCCAGGGCGGAGCAAGGAGCGAAGCGACGCGCGCAGACCCTGGAATCCATTCCGTGACCTTTGCCGAGAATTGCAGCGGGGCAGCATTCTGCACCGTGAGCAGCGCTCGTATGTCACGGAATGGAGCCTCGGGTCTGCGCGCGTCGCTTCGCTCCTTGCTCCGCCCGTGGATGACGATCGGAGGGATGCCTTGGCCAACTACCGTACTGAGGCGATTGCCATGCTTGTTATTGTTGCGAGTTCGATTTTAGATCGACGCACCCCTAAACTCTTGTAGCCGCCTCCCGCTTTCACCACATTTTCCCGCGGCGAGCCGCCCGCAACGATGCACGCGGCCGCCAAGGAGCGATTGATGGCGCAAGGTACCGGTTTCGATTTCTTCGGCTTCGGCGACAAGCTCGCCGGCGAGGGCGAGGTGCGCGAAAAATTCTGGCGCACCGCCAAGAAGGCGGCGCGGCAGATTCCGTTCATGGACGAGGTTGTGGCCGCCTATTATTGCGCCATGGACAAGGACACGCCGCTGCGCGCCAAGGGTATCCTGCTCGCCGCGCTCGGCTATTTCGTCCTGCCGGTGGATTTCATCCCCGACTTCATCTTCGGCCTCGGCTTCACCGACGACCTTGCCGTGCTGACCGCGGCGATCACCGCCGTCAGCGCGCATATCACGCCTGCCCACAGGCAGGCCGCCAAAGACGCGCTGGCGGACAAGAGCTGATCCCGGCTCGCTTCAGGCCCGCAAATCGGCGCGGACGAAAAGACAAACTCTTGCCGTTTTCGTGGCATCCAACTCCGCGCCGGGACGTCGCGCCGGCATCAATCCACAGTGGCGGCGCCGATGGTGGCGGTTTCCTGGGGTGGGTTCCTTTTCTTCGAGGACAATTCACCGTTTGGTAACCCTGATTAAATCAAAATGAAGCGACGGCAGGACGCCACGCGGCCCGCCTCCGCACCATTTGGAATACGGGAAGAACGATGCGCGGATTGATTGCTATAGTTTCCAGCCTGGTCCTGGCGGCCTCGGCAGCGCCGGCGTTGGCGCAGCAGGCGACCAAGATCGGCCAGCACAATGCCTGGGGCACCTACAGCTATCAGTCGGCCGCCGGCAAGGTCTGCTATGTGCTGACCGTGCCCACCGACAAGCAGCCGCCGTCGCTCGACCATGGCGACATGTTCTTCTTCGTCAGCCAGCGTCCCGGACAGCAGGTCTCCTACGAGCCGCAGTTCATCGCGGGCTACAACTTCCAGGAAGGCTCGAAGGCCACCGTCACCATCGACAAGAAGAGCTTCTCGATGTTCACCCGCGGCAAGTCGGCCTGGGTCGAGAACGCGGCGGAAGAGCCGGTGCTGATCGCCGCCATGAAGACCGGTTCCGACATGAAGGTGCAGGCCAAGTCCGGCCGCGGCAACCCCACTTCCTACGTCTTCTCGCTGAAGGGCATTTCGGCCGCGCTGGCCTCGATCGCCAAGTGCAAATAGGCGGGAACCGCATTCGAACCTGACGCAAGGCCGGACATCATGCCCGGCCTTTTGTTTGTGATGGCGCTCAGCCCTGCGCCGGCTCTGGCTGCGCCCTGCGCCGCCGGATCGCCTCGGCGATGAAGACGCGCGACAGCGCGTGGTAAAGAGGTTCGTTGGAGATCAGCCTCGCCGTGCCGTAGCCCAGCATCGACGCGCACATCAGCGCGATCACATTGTCGTGGTTGCCGGTCATCTCGAGAATGATGACGAAGGCCGTCATCGGCGCCTGCACGACGCCGGCGAAATAGCCGGCCATACCGAGCAGCGCCGCCGTTCCGATGGCCGTGCCGAAGACCAGGCCGAGCGTGCTGCCCAGCCCCGAGCCCACCGCCAGCGACGGCGCGAAGAGGCCGCCGGGAATGCCCGATACCATCGACAGCAGGCCGGCTGCGAACTTCTCGACGAAGAAGAAGGCCGGCAGCGGCGTGCCTTCGATCGCGCCGCGCGCCTGCACATAACCGGTGCCGAAGGTCAGCCCGCCAGACGCGACGCCGATGACCGCCACGGCGAGCCCGCATATGGCCGCCACGACCAGCGTGCGCGGCAGCGGCTGCAGCGCGTTCCAGCGCCGGATGCGGCGCATGACCTTCAGCGCCGAGAGCGAGAACAGCGCGCCGACACCGCCGCCAATGATTCCGCAGGCGAGTACCAGCGGCCAGTCCGTGGCGAAGGCGACCGTGTCCCTGGCGACGCCGAAATAGGTGTAGTTGCCGAGCAGCCCGAGCGAGGCGAGGCCAGCCAGGATCACCGCCGTCAGCACCAGCCCGTTGGTGCGCGCCTCGTAGGCCCGGCCCATTTCCTCGATGGCGAAGACGATGCCGGCAAGCGGCGTGTTGAAGGCAGCGGCGATGCCGGCGGCGGAGCCTGCCAGGATCAGGCCGCGCGCCTGCGCCATGCCGCCCCAGCGCGCCGCCTGCAGCATCAGCGAAGCGCCGACCTGCACTGTCGGGCCCTCGCGGCCGATCGAGGCGCCGCAGGCGAGGCCGACGATGGTGAGCGCGATCTTGCCCACCACCAGCCTCAGCGACAGGATCCGGCTGCGGTCTTCCTCGTCGCGCAGATGCCGCGCCGCGATCGCCTGCGGAATGCCGCTGCCTTGCGATCCCGGAAAGAAGGAATGCGCGAGCCAGGCGCAAAGGACGAAACCGAGCGGCGTCACGACGAGCGGCAGATAAAAGCGCCAGCCGCCGTCATTGCCCGTCACGGCATGGAACCGGGCCTGCGCGCGGTCGGCGAGCAGGGCGAACAGGACGCTGATCAGGCCGATCGATATGGCGCCGGCCCAGAAGACGAGACGCGGTTGCCAGACGCGCCGCGACATCCACATGGCGTGGGAACGCCGCAGCATGCGGTATTTTCGGGATATGCCGGCCATGACCGTCCTCGTGATGGTTACCCGCCCTAGCACACTCGCCGGGTCGATCAACCCGGGAGGGCGAGCCCGACGCTATGTCAGTCAGGTCTAGGACCGGTGCTCAAGGGGACGTTTAGCGGATGGCGGATAACCCGCCGGCGCACCGGCCGGCGGGGAGGTCGGCAGGCAGGACCGGCGAGGTCACATCGCCATTTTTTCACATTCGGCCTGAGCCTTCTTGGTCGACGTGTCGATCATGTAGGCCTTGCCCTTGGCGTCGGTGATCATCATCATGCAATGCTTGATCGGCTTGGCCATCTTCATCATTTCGGCGCTCATCTTGGCGTCCGGCATCATGGTGCCCATGTGGCCGTCCGGCATGATCGCGGTGACCTGTCCGCCCTTCATCATCGTCATGGCGCCCATCGTGTCCTCGGCAAGGGCCTGCGAGGCGCAAAGACCGGCGAGGCCGGAAATGAGTGCGAACTTGATCGAGTGCATTTGAACAACTCCCATTGTTGAGGGGCATGGTCGCCCCTTTCAGGTTCGCGGATGCGTTTCGATTGGTTACGCCAACACGAAGATGTGATCTGTTTTCAAGGGCCATCGCCAGTCGCGGCCTTCTCCCCCTGTGGGAGAAGGTGGATCGGCGCGCAGCGCCGAGACGGATGAGGGGTGTTCCAGTGAACACCAACGCCTCACTCCGCTGGAGCACCCCTCATCCGACCGAGCTTCGCTCGGCCACCTTCTCCCACAAGGGGAGAAGGAAAGCGGGGCGCATGACTCCGGCGCCGGGCTGTGCTATGCGCCGCGTTTCCTGTGCGGCCGGTGCTGAAATCGGCCGCAAATCGCTTATATTGGCGCCACCATGACCATTTCGCTTGATCTTACCGCCGAAGGCGCACGTGACGCCTTGCGCCGCGCAGCACCGGCCGAGAAGCCGTCGCTGATCGGCCTGACCCGTGCCGAGCTCGGCGAGGCGCTTGTCGGCGCCGGCATCGTGCCGGAGCGCCAAGCCAAGATGCGCGCCCAGCAGCTCTGGCACTGGATGTATGTGCGCGGCGTCTCCGACTTCGCCCATATGTTCAACATCTCCAAGGACCTGCGCGCCGAGCTCGACAAGCATTTCACCGTCGCCCGGCCCGAGATCGTCGAGGAGCAGATCTCTGCCGACGGCACGCGCAAATGGCTGTTCCGCTTTCCGCCGCGCGGCGCCGGCCGTCCGGTCGAGATCGAGACCGTCTATATTCCCGAGGAAGGCCGCGGCACGCTCTGCATTTCCTCGCAGGTCGGCTGCACCCTGACCTGCTCCTTCTGCCACACCGGCACGCAGAAGCTGGTGCGCAACCTCACCGCCGAGGAGATCCTGGCGCAGCTGCTCACCGCGCGCGACCGCCTCGGCGATTTCCCCGACCGCGACACGCCGGACGGCGCCATTGTGCCGGCCGAGGGCCGCAAGGTATCCAACATCGTCATGATGGGCATGGGCGAGCCGCTCTATAATTTCGAGGCGGTGAAGAAGGCGCTGCTGATCGCCTCCGACGGCGACGGGCTGTCGCTGTCGAAGCGGCGGATCACGCTTTCGACCTCCGGCGTGGTGCCGGAAATCTTCCGCACTGGCGAGGAGATCGGCGTGATGTTGGCGATCTCGCTGCACGCCACCAATGACGACCTGCGCGACCTGCTGGTGCCGATCAACAAGAAGTTCCCGCTGAAGGAACTGATCGCCGCCTGCAAGGCTTATCCCGGCCTCTCCAATGCCAAGCGCATCACCTTCGAATATGTGATGCTGAAGGATGTCAACGATTCCCTCGACGACGCCAAGGCGCTGGTCAAGCTGCTCAAAGGCATTCCGGCCAAGATCAACCTGATCCCGTTCAACCCGTGGCCGGGCACCAACTACCAGTGCTCGGACTGGGAAACGATCGAAAAGTTTGCCGACTATATAAACAATGCCGGCTATGCTTCGCCGATCCGCACCCCGCGCGGCCGCGATATCCTCGCCGCCTGCGGCCAGCTGAAGTCGGAGTCGGAGCGCATGCGCAAGGTTGACCGGCTGGCGCTCGAAGCCATGATGATCGCGGGACACGGCGAGGCGTGAGGCGCATCATCGCCTACCTCATTCGCTTCGCCGTCATCCTGATCGGCTATGTCGTCGGCTCGCTGGCGGCGAGCGCCTTCCTCAACATCCTGGTCCTGGCGCATCTGGGCTACACCCCGGCCGATCCGGAGCCGACGGCGACCGCCTCGCTCTATTTCTCGGTGCCTTTCGTGGCGCTGTTCGTCGCCTATTTCGCCTTCATGCCGGCGGCGGTCGTCATTTTGACCGCCGAAGTGCTCGGCCGGCGCGACTGGCTGTTTTACGCGCTGGGCGGCGCCATCATCGCCGTCGTCTTTCTCGGCTTCGTGCATAATGTGGGCGACGCCAATTTCGATGTCACCGAAACCAATGCCCGGCCGGCCGTGATCGGCGCCGGCATGGTCGGCGGCATCTTCTATTGGCTCTCCGCCGGCCGCTGGGCCGGAAGCTGGCGGCGCGAGGCGCTGCTTGATGCCGAGCCGTGAGCCCTACTTCGCCTGCGCGGTCAGGATCTTGAGCGCGAAGGCCGAGAACACGCCGCCGAACAGATAGTCGACAACGCGCGTCACCCGCGGGCTTGCCTTCATCGCCGCCGAAAATTTCTCCGCCGCCAGCACCATCGGCGCCGTCACCGGGATCGACAGCACGATGAACATCACGCCGAGGAAGAACAGCTTTCCGGACGCGTTCGGATCGTGCGCGGAGACGAATTGCGGCAGGAAGGTCATGAAGAACAGGATGATCTTGGGGTTGAGCAGGTTGACCCCGAGCCCGGCCGCCCAGCTGCGGAACAGCGAAACCTGCGGTCCCGTCCTCTTCTCCGGCGAGAAGGCCGAGCCTTTCGTCACCGCTTGAAAAGCCAGGAACACCAGATAGCCGGCGCCAAAAATCTTCAAGACGAAGAAGGCCATCGGCGAGGCGACGATCAGCGCCGAGATGCCGACCACCACCAGCGTGGTGTGGATCAGCGTGCCGCAGAGCGCGCCGGCCATGGAGGCGAAGCCGGTGGCGCGGCCCTGGCTCAGCGTGCGCGACACGAACAGCGTCATGTCCGGCCCAGGCGTGATCGCCAGGATGACGGTGGCGATGGCGAACTGGATGAGCGTCGAAGTGTCGGGAATGAAGGACATGGAAGGCCCGGTGTCGTGATGGTTTGCGAGTTTATAACGCGGCTGCCCCAGTCGCGCCAGCCGCGGCGATGGGGTTCTCCTGCTCACCTTCGTCTCTTGCGCCGCCCGGAAAGGCCGTGATACCTCGCCCGCGAAGCTATTTTCCCGCGGAACCGCCAAAAATGTCCAAGACCAAGAACGTCAAGAAAGTCGTGCTCGCCTATTCCGGCGGCCTCGACACCTCCATCATCCTGAAATGGCTGCAGACCGAGCTCGGCGCCGAAGTCGTCACCTTCACCGCCGATCTCGGCCAGGGTGGTGAGCTCGAGCCGGCGCGCCGCAAGGCCGAGATGATGGGCATCAAGGACATCCGCATCGTCGACGTGCGCGAGGAATTCGTCGCCGACTTCGTCTTCCCGATGTTCCGCGCCAACGCCGTCTATGAAGGCACCTACCTGCTCGGCACCTCGATCGCCCGGCCGCTGATCTCCAAGCATCTGGTCGAGATCGCCAAGGAAACCGGCGCCGACGCCATTGCCCATGGCGCCACCGGCAAGGGCAACGACCAGGTCCGCTTCGAGCTTTCGGCCTATGCTCTGAACCCCGACATCAAGGTCATCGCGCCGTGGCGCGACTGGTCGTTCAAGTCGCGCACCGACCTTCTCAACTTCGCCGAGCAGCATCAAATCCCGGTGCCGAAGGACAAGCGCGGCGACGCGCCCTTCTCGGTCGACGCCAACCTCCTGCACTCCTCCTCCGAAGGCAAGGTGCTGGAGGATCCCTGGAGCGAGCCGCCGGAATTCGTCCATCAGCGCACCGTCTCGCCGATGGATGCGCCCGATGTCGTCACCGAGATCGAGATCGAGTTCCTCAAGGGCGATCCTATCGCGCTCAACGGCAAGAAGCTGTCGCCGGCCACCATGCTGGCGGCGCTCAACGACCTCGGCCGCGACAACGGCATCGGCCGCCTCGACCTGGTCGAGAACCGCTTCGTCGGCATGAAGTCGCGCGGCGTCTACGAGACGCCCGGCGGCACCATCCTGATCGCCGCCCACCGCGCGATCGAATCGATCACGCTCGACCGCGGCGCCGCGCACCTCAAGGACGAGTTCATGCCGCGCTACGCCGAGCTCATCTATAACGGCTTCTGGTTCTCGCCCGAGCGCGTGATGCTGCAGGCGATGATCGACAAGAGCCAGGAAGACGTCGAAGGCACGGTGCGGCTGAAGCTTTACAAGGGCAATGTCATCGTCACCGGCCGCAAGTCGAAGAAGACGCTCTACTCGGATGCGCTGGTCACCTTCGAGGACGACCGCGGCGCCTACGACCAGAAGGACGCCGAGGGCTTCATCCGGTTGAACGGATTGCGGCTCCGGACACTGGCGGCAAGGAACCGTCGCTGAAATTGCGGATCTCCCCTACGGGTGAGATGTCCTGTGGGGCAGAGGAGCGTGTTGTCCCGTCAATCTGTCCTTCGTCATTCTAGGGCGGAGCAAGGAGCGAAGCGACGCGCGCAGACCCTAGAATCCATGCCGTGACGGTCGAGAGCCGCCACGGTGAAGAACGTTCACCAGCCAATTCCACGAAACAGTTCGAACCATTCCGGATTGCTCTTCTCGATCGGTTCATTCTTCCATCGCTGTGGCCAGCGCTTCAATGACGTCTCACGCTGGATCGCGTCGGCGATGTCGAAATACTCCTCGTACCAGACCAAACGCTGCACACCGTAACGGCTGGCGAAGCTGGAACCTTGGCCGGACTTATGCTCAGGCATCCGGCGAGCAAGGTCGTTGGTGACACCGATATAGATCGTGCCCCCTTTCTGGCTAGCAGTCATGTAGACATAGCCGGTCATCTGGCGATCCTAGCTGGCGCAGCCATCGGCGCCTATTCTGGACCGCAGCATTCTACGGCCAATGCCATGGCATGGATTCTAGGGTCTGCGCGCGTCGCTCCGCTCCTTGCTCCGCCCTAGAATGACGAAGCACAGGTCGCTCCGCGAGGTCCCAAGGCGCCCCGAGGGAAGTGATCCCCACTTTCCCGGCTTTCGCCAATCTCCACAAACAAAAAAGCCCGGCGCTTGACCGAGCTTTTCCGTGGAATGACGACCTCAATCAGTCCGCGTCAATCGCTTCGGCGATGCGGGCGATGGCTTGCTGGTAGACGCTTGCCGAGTTCCAGCCCGCGATCGCGCCCATATTGGCCTCGTAGCTCGCGCCGGCCTGCCAGCCATGCGCCTTGAGATAGTTGGCGGTGGAAGCCAGCGCCGTGTTGCGGTCGCGCAGGTTGCCGCTGCCGACGCCATATTTCAGCACGTTTCCGGGCAGGAACTGGGTGTGGCCGATCTCGCCATGCATGGCGCCGACCGAGGAGGCGCTCAGCGCGCCGCGATCGACCAGCTTCAGCGCCGCGATGGCGTGCGGGGTGAAATAGTCCGGGCGGCGGCAGTCATAGGCGAGCGTCAGGATGGCCGACACCGTGTTCTGGTTGCCCATCGAGGCGCCGAAGCCGGTTTCCATGCCCCAGATGGCGAGCAGCACGCCCGGCGGCACGCCATAGGTCCGCTCGATATCGGCGAACATCGCCGCGTTGGCCTTCTTCAGCGCGCGGCCTCTCGAGATGATCGCGGACGCCCCGCGGCGTTTCATGAAAGCCTCCACCGAGCCGCTGAAAGCCTTGTGGATGGCGCGATCGGCCGAAATCGTCCTTGTCGCGTAGGTCGCCCCCTCCAGCGCCGAAAGCCCCCTTTGGCCGACGCCGTTGGCCTTGGCCTCGGCGGCAAAGTCCTGCTTCCAGGCCTCGAATCCGGCGCCGTTCTTGCCGCAGCTGGCCGCGGCTTCGGCGCCTGTCGCCAGCCCCAGCATCGCCACCACCGCCGCGGCGGCCGCGAAAATTCTTCTTTTGGCAAAAAATGCCATGTCCTTCTCCTGGTTGCCTTGAATCACGTCCCGGCTGCGAATTTGCCAGCGAAACGCCCGGTTGTCACCGTCCTCGCGGGGGGACGTGACACCCGACGCTGGCGAAAGAAGGGCAATAGCCTGCGATCGGCCATCAGGTGTGGCGGGCCTGCCTCATGAAAGACGTTGATGTCGTGATCATTGGCGCCGGTCCGGCGGGACGTGCCACGGCTAAAGAGCTCACGCCCTTTTGACCGGAAACCCGAGAGATCATGGAACAATTCGTGAGCGGCCGAAAGGCGCTTTAGCCGGAACGCATAAGCTTTGGTTTCGTTTCCGACCGCGAGGGAGCGTGGAAAAACGGAGTGAAACCATGAAACGCGTACTGTTTCCGGCGCTTGCCGGCGCGCTGTTCGCCATGTCGGGCGCGGCCTTGGCCGACACTGCCGTCTCGGCGGTGGCCGATCTCAATGTGCGCGCCGGCCCCGGCCCGCAATATCCCGTGATTGGCGTGCTGGCCGCCGGCCAGTCGGCAACGCTCACCGGCTGCATCGAGAACAGCAAATGGTGCACGATCGCCGAAGCGGGCGGCAATGGCTGGGTCTATTCCGACTATGTGACGGGCGATTTCGGCGGCAGCCGCGTCGTGCTGACACGCCGGCCGGCCAATGCCGGCATCGCCGTCGTGTCGCCGCCGACCGATAACATCTATACCACGGACAGCTACACCGGCGCCATCGTTCCCGGCGACGACGCCATCGAGTCGATCGGCAGACCGCCGGCCGAGGTCGGCACCTATGTCACTACGCATCGGGTCGATCCGGTCTATCTCGAGGGCGAGGTGGTGACCGGAGCCACGCTGCCCGACACGGTCGAGCTGCGCGAGATTCCCGATTACCGGTATCGCTATGTCTATGTGAACAACCAGCCGGCGCTGGTCGACCCCGGCACGCGGCGCATCGTCTATGTGATGCGCTGATCGGGCTTGATCGTCGCCAGAAAAGCGGCCGCCGGCGATGGCGGCCGTTTCTTTTCCGTGCTGACGGCTCAGCCGGCTTGCCTGCGTTCAATGCACACGTTTGGGATTGGCCGAAGCGTCCGAACTTCGTCATCCATGGGCGGAGCGGAAGCGAAGCGGACGCGTAGACCCGAGGATCCATTCCGTGACCTTGATCGAAGGGCGCAGCGGAGCAGAATTCTGCACCGTTGCAACGCCTTGGCCTTACGGAATGGATTCTCGGGTCTGCGCCGCGTCGCTTCGCTCCTTGCTCCGCCCGTGGATGACGACGAGATGGGCGTTCCAGCTAATCTCCTACCGTCGTGATCGCGCGTTAGTGTTCCGTGGTACGAATTTGATGTTCGTGCCCTCAACGCGATCCAGTCAGTCCCGGCTAAAGCAAGGTAATCGCGCGGTAACCACCGACCTCCTACACAATACAGCCGAAAGCTTCGGCAGGGGAGCCGCGTGACGATCGAAAATGCCGCCTTCGAGCGCTATCGCCGCTCGCCGAACGAAAAGACCACTTTGCTGCGGCTGTTCTTCGGCACGGCAATCGTCATTGCCTTCTGGATGGCGGCGACGGCCGTCGTGCTGTTTGCCGGCACCTATGTCTACATCGTCTGGCGCCTGCCCGGCCCCTCGACCGGGCAGTACATGCAGGACTTCCTGGCATCGCCCGTCGGCATCCTCAGCGCGCTGAGCTCCTTTGCCGGCATCTGGATCGGCCTGTGGGTGGCGATGCGATTGGTGCACGGCGAGCCGCTGTCGGCTCTCTTTGGCGTTACCCGCCGCATCGCTGGCGGCGATTTTTTCAAGGGCCTGGTCGCGGTGCTGATCACCTCGCTGTTCTCCGAGGTGCTGCTCTATTGGCTGCAGCCGGAGATCGCGCGCGGACCGATCACCCTGTCGTCCTGGCTGCTTTTCCTGGCGCCGATCGCGCTGCTCGCCTTCCTGCAGACCTCGTCGGAGGAAATGCTGTTTCGCGGCTATCTGCTGCGCGCCCTCGCTCGTCGCTTCAGGAGTCCTCTGGTCTGGGCGGTGCTGCCGGGCCTGCTGTTCACGTCGCTGCACTGGAATACGGCCTCGACGCTGGCCATCAATGCCAGTGTCTTCATCTCGATCGGCACATTCGCCCTGCTGCTCACACTCCTGGTCTATGTCACCGGCAATCTCGGCGCCGGCTTCGGCGCCCATCTCGGCAACAACCTGACCGGCTTCCTGCTGATCTCGCACCAGGAGGCCTACAATTCCTTCGCGCTGCTCAATGCCAAGCCTCTCGAAGGCCCCGGCTGGACCAATCTGGACGCCGTTCTCATCGCCGCGATCGGCGTCGTCAGCACGCTTCTGACGATGCTGCTGCTTTTGCACCGGCGCTCGCCGCTGCGAGTCGGGGCGACCCGGCAAAGCTTGGGCTAAGCTGCCGTCAATCGCGGCGTTTGGGCCCAGATTCCTGCATAGTTTCTTGCACATGTCGTTGCCGCAAAACCGCTGCGCACTTTAGCGCGACATGCATTAGCCTTGACTCCGCGGCCGATTTCCTGTCTAGAGCCGCTGAATTCCGCGACGAGTTTTCTTTCGCGAAAGCCGACTAGGACGCCGAAGCCTCTTTGAGGCGGGTGCTGTAAAGAGATCCTGGAGGCCAACACCCGGCAGCGCGATGCGCCCCCGGGTGCTTTTTGGCTTTGCGCTTTTGCTTGGCGACCCGGCGCGAACGCACTACCTCTCGGTCGAACCCCACCGAGATCAAGGACCGCAGATGTTTGAATCCCTCCAGGAGCGTCTTGGCTCCATCCTGAACGGCCTGACCGGCCGCGGCGCGCTCTCCGAGGCGGATGTCTCGGCGGCTTTGCGCGAGGTGCGCCGTGCGCTGCTCGAGGCCGACGTCGCGCTGGAAGTGGTTCGCTCCTTCACCGACAAGGTGCGCGAGAAGGCGGTCGGCGCCGCCGTGCTGAAGTCGATCAAGCCCGGACAGATGGTCGTCAAGATCGTCCATGACGAGCTGGTCGAGATGCTCGGCGCCGAGGGCGTAGCCGTCGACCTCAACGCGCCGGCGCCCGTGGTCGTCATGATGGTCGGCCTGCAGGGTTCCGGCAAGACGACGACCTCGGCCAAGATCGCCAAGCGGCTGTCCGAGCGGCAGAACAAGAAGGTTCTGATGGCCTCGCTCGACACGCGGCGTCCCGCCGCGCAGGAGCAGCTGCGCCAGCTCGGCGAGCAGACCAAGGTCGCGACGCTGCCGATCATCGCCGGCCAGAGCCCGGTCGATATCGCCAAGCGCGCTGTGCAGGCCGCCCGGCTCGGCGGCCATGACGTCGTCATCCTCGACACCGCCGGCCGCACCCATATCGACGAGCCGCTGATGGTCGAGATGGCCGACATCAAGAAGGTGTCGAGCCCGCACGAGATCCTGCTGGTCGCCGACTCGCTGACCGGCCAGGACGCCGTCAATCTGGCGAAAAGCTTCGACGAGCGCGTCGGCATCACCGGCCTGGTGCTGACCCGCATGGACGGCGACGGCCGCGGCGGCGCGGCGCTGTCGATGCGCGCCGTCACCGGCAAGCCGATCAAGCTCATCGGCACCGGCGAAAAGATGGACGGGCTGGAGGAATTCCACCCCAAGCGCATCGCCGACCGCATCCTCGGCATGGGCGACATTGTCTCGCTCGTCGAGAAGGCCGCCGAAACCATCGACGCCGAGCAGGCGGCGGCGATGGCGAAAAAGATGCAGTCGGGCAAGTTCGACCTGAACGATCTCGCCCAGCAGCTTCAGCAGATGTCGAAGATGGGCGGCATGGGCGGCATCATGGGCATGATGCCCGGCATGGGCAAGATGAAGGACCAGCTGGCCGCCGCCGGCCTCGACGACAAGATGTTCGGCCGCCAGCTCGCCATCATCTCCTCGATGACCAAGGCCGAGCGCGCCAACCCCGATATCCTCAAGCACTCGCGCAAGAAGCGCATCGCCGCCGGCTCCGGCACCGACGCGGCCGAGATCAACAAGCTCTTGAAGATGCATCGCGGCATGGCCGATATGATGAAAGCGATGGGCGGCAAGGGCAAAGGCGGCGGCCTCATGCGCGGCATGATGGGCGGCCTCGCCTCGAAAATGGGCCTGGGCGGCGTGATGCCCGGCGGCGGCATGCCCGATCTTTCCAAGATGGATCCCAAGCAGCTCGAAGCCCTGCAGAAGCAGGCGCAGGCCGCCGGCCTCGGCAAGGGCCTCCCCGGCAGGCTTCCCGGTGGCGGCGGGCTGCCGGGCCTGCCCGGCGGTATGAAGCTTCCGGGTCTCCCCGGCCTGGGCAGCGGCGGGCTGCCCGGTTTGGGCAAGAAGAAGTGAAGGGGCGATGAACGAGGAGAAAGACATGGCCGATGCACGCGCCATCCTGGCCGGCTACCGCGCTTCGATCGACAATATCGACGCCGCCCTCATCCATATGCTGGCCGAACGCTTCCGCTGCACCAAGGCGGTCGGCGTTCTGAAGGCCGAGCATGGCCTGCCGCCCGCCGACCCCGCGCGCGAGCAGCAGCAGATCGCCCGTCTTCGCCAGCTGGCGAAGGATGCGCATCTCGACCCGGATTTCGCGGAGAAATTCCTCAACTTCGTCGTCCGCGAAGTGATCCGGCACCACGAACAGATCGCCGCTGCCAACGGCGTGACGAAAACCGGCTGAACCCAGCCGAAAACTCATCAACGAAATCAGAGCTTTTAGGAGACAAAGAAATGGCACTGAAGATCAGACTGGCCCGTGCGGGCTCGAAGAAGCGTCCTTACTACCACGTCGTCGTCGCCGACGCCCGTTCGCCGCGCGACGGCCGTTTCATCGAGTCGCTCGGCTCGTGGAACCCGCTGCTGCCGAAGGACGGCGAGCGCGTCAAGGTCGACGCCGACCGCGTCAAGCACTGGCTGTCGCATGGCGCCCAGCCGACCGACCGCGTGCTGCGCTTCCTCGACGAGGCCGGTATTGCCAAGCGCGAGGCCCGCTCGAACCCGAACAAGGCTCTGCCCGGCAAGAAGGCACAGGAACGCGCTGCCTTGCTGAAGAAGGCCCAGGAAGACGCCGCTGCGGCAGCTGCCGCGGCGAGCGCCGCACCGGCCGAGGCTGAGGCGGCCAGCGCCGAGTAATCACGGTTCTTCGTCGCTTATGAAAACGGCGGGTATCGGCCCGCCGTTTTTCTTTGTTCGATTTCGGTCCGATTCCTCAATAGCCGGACGGGCAGCGCGCCACATAGACACGCCCGTAACGGTCGCGATAGCGGCACTGGCCGGCTTCGCTGGCATGGCCGATCAGCGCGCCGGCCACTGCGCCGACCGCGCCGCCCACGACCGCGCCCTGCACAGGGTCGCCCGCCACTGCGGCACCGACCGCCGCACCGCCCAGGCCACCGATCGCAGCACCCTTTTCCGTTTGCGAGCAGGCGCCAAGGGCCACCGTCAGCACCAGGATGGTAATTGCTTTCTTCATTGCTGTTCCTCTCTCAAGCGCCGTCCTCGCCGCCATGCCCTAAACTCACAAACAGCTAAATTGATCCCGGCAATGATGAAGATTGGCCGGCTAGGCCCCGGCCGGATTTGCAGCACTGAACGCCAACTCGTTGAAACTTCATGGTTTTCAGCGCTCCGTAAGGCGCTTCAGATTGCCGAGCCCGGCCTCGAAATCCTTGCCGATCAGCGTGTCGAAATTCATGAACAGGCCCATCAGCTTGGCGATGAAGGGCCTTGCCCCGCGCATTGCCCAGGTGACGGTCGTGCCCTCGCCGGACGGCGAAAGCGTGAAGTCGACACTGTTGTTGGCCCTGAACGGCTTTTCGAAGTCGAGCTTGAGCGACACCAGCAATGACGGCACCGAATTCGTGATCTCCATGCGGCCCTTGCCGGCCTTGGAGTTGCCTTCCCAGGCATAGGCCGCGCCCTTGCCGCTTTCGGCGCCGGACAGCGTGCGCCTCATGCCGGGGTCGAGTTTTTCGAAGGGCGACCATTCGGGCCAGCGCCGGAAATCGTTGATCAGCGGGAAGATCGTCTCGGCCGGCGCCTTGATGCTGGCCGAACGCGTGACGACGAAATCGTTCGGCCGGGTCGCGGCATAGATCAGCACCGCGGCGACGATGACGACCAGGATGATGAGGATGGTGGCAAACATTTCTTTTGCTCCTCTATCGCGAGAACGGGATCAGCGCGCGCACCCTTTGGTCGCGCAGATAGAGCCCGCCCCACAGGATGATGCCGAGATAGACGCCGAACAAGGTGTGCGAGAAAAGCGGGTTGCCGATCCGCACATGGGTCGAAATCGCGCCGCCCATATAGGCGGTGAGCAGGACGGCGCCGAGCATCGAGGTGCGCGGCAAGGCGTAGAGCGCGGTCGAGATCAGCCCGATGACCCCGATCAGGCGCGCGGCATTGGCGTCGGCCGGCCAGCCGAGGTCGGCCATCGTCCGGGTGACAACATCCAGCGGCGGCAGCTTGATGACGCCGTCGAAAATCATGAACAGGATGACGGCGGCGCTAAGCACGCGCCCGGTCCACAAGGCGCCGTTCGAGACAGGCGCGGCTTCGGAAATGCTCACGGATGTTCCCTCCTGTTGATTCAAGGGCTGGTTTTTCTGCCAGCTTCGAACCAAGGACGGAGAAACGCGCGGCGATCCTACGGGTCGGGTGCGCTTTTTTCAAAAGCGTGGTTCAGTGCGTGGAACGGAAGGTGGCACGATGACCGGCGAGACCGACCTGGGCAGGCTGTTGGCTTCGATGACGCCGCAACTGCTCGCCGGAACCTACGTCTTCGCTACGCTGGCGCCGGACGCGGCCATACCGGATGGGCTCGATCCCGTCATGCAATTCCGCGAGCACGAAGGTTTGACCCTGATCGTCGCGGAAGACGCAGCGAAAGCAGCCGGCCTTGCCGGCACGTTCCGCAGCCGGATGATCACGCTCGACATCCACTCCTCGCTGGAAGCCGTCGGCTTCCTCGCCGCCATCACCACGCGGCTCGCGGCGGCAGGCATGGGGGTCAATCCGGTGTCGGCCTTCTATCACGACCATCTGTTCGTGCCGGCGGAGCGGGCGGAGGAAGCGCTGGCGATATTGCGCGGCCTGGCGGCCGAAAATGGGCCTGAGCTCAGCGCCTGAGGACATAAAGAATATCCGGCAAGCCTTCCTCATTGGCCGAGCCGTCGCCGAGGGCCTCGGCGCGAAAACCGTGGCGTTCGTAGAAGCGGCGCGCGCCGGTATTGGCCTGGAAGCAATGAAGCTTGACCACAGGTATGCCGGCGGTGGCTTGAGCAAGCAGCCGGCTGCCGATGCCTTGTCCAGTCCAGGCCGGATCAAGATAGAGCTGCTCGACCCATTCGCCCTTGGCGGCGATGAAGCCGACGATGCATTCGGCGGTCTCGGCGACCGTCACTTGCTGCTTGGGCAGCAGGATATCGCGGATGAAGAACAGGTCCTCCTCCGGCGTGTGCAACACCGGCATCCAGTCGAATGCATCGAGCGACGCGCGCATCAGCTGCGCGATGGCGGGGGCGTCGGAAGCGAAGGCCGGACGCAGGAGGATATCTGAGGGCTCTGGACCGATCATGAGGGCCTAGCGCGGTTCCCCCTTCTCCCCTTGTGGGAGAAGGTGGATCGGCGCGACAGCGCCGAGACGGATGAGGGGTGTTCCAGCGGAGTGAGACGTCAGCGTTCCCTGGAACACCCCTCATCCGTCGCCTTCGGCGACACCTTCTCCCACAAGGGGAGAAGGAAGAACCGCCACGGCCGAAGGCCGAGCCCGCGACTGCGGGCCGCCGGTCGTCCGGCGCGCCCGCGCAGGGCCAGCCGCGGCAGCGGCGATACGGCCCGTGAGCGAAAACAAACGCCCGAAGGCCGAGCCTGCGACCGCAGGCCGCCGGTCGTCCGGCGCGCCCGCGCAGGGCCAGCCGCGGCAGCGGCGGTGCGGCCCGTGAGCGAAAACAAACTGCCGTCAGGCCGCCTTCTTCTTTGGCTGGATCAGGCCGCGCTCGACCAGGAGCTCCGCGATCTGGACGGCGTTCAACGCCGCACCCTTGCGCAGATTGTCGGAGACCACCCACATCGACAGGCCGTTGTCGACGGTCGAATCCTCGCGGATGCGCGAGACGAAGGTGGCGTCCTCGCCGGCCGATTCCAGCGGCGTGATATAGCCGCCGTTCTCGCGCTTATCCAGCACCTGGCATCCGGGCGCCTCGCGCAGGATCTCGCGCGCCTCATCCGCCGTGATCGGCTTCTCGAACTCGATGTTGACCGCTTCCGAATGGCCGATGAACACCGGCACGCGCACGCAGGTCGCCGTCAGCTTGATCTTGGGGTCGAGCATCTTCTTGGTCTCGGCCACCATCTTCCACTCTTCCTTGGTGAAGCCGTCGTCGAGGAAGACGTCGATATGCGGGATGACGTTGAAGGCGATGCGCTTGGTGAACTTCTTGACGTCGACCTGGTCGGCGACGAACACGGCGCGGGTCTGTGTGAACAGCTCGTCCATGCCTTCCTTGCCGGCGCCCGACACCGACTGGTAGGTGGCGACGACGACGCGCTTGATGGTGGCGACGTCATGCAGCGGCTTCAGCGCCACGACCAGCTGCGCCGTAGAGCAGTTCGGATTGGCGATGATGTTCTTGCGCGTGAACAGCGAAATCGCGTCCGGGTTCACTTCCGGCACGATCAGCGGCACGTCCTGATCGTAGCGGAAGGCCGACGAATTATCGATGACGACGCAGCCCTGCTTGCCGATCTTCGGCGACCATTCCTTCGACACGTTGCCGCCCGCCGACATCACGCAGATGTCGGTGTCGGAAAAATCGTATTGATCAAGCGCCTTGACCTTCAGCGTGCGGTCGCCGAAGGACACTTCGGTGCCCTGGCTGCGCCGCGACGCCAGCGCCACCACCTCGCTCACCGGGAAGCCGCGCTCGTCCAGAATGTTGAGCATTTCGCGGCCCACATTGCCCGTGGCGCCGACTACCGCAACCTTGAAACTCATCTGGTATCTCCTGTCCCTCTCCGCTTGGTTATTGGAGAAAACCCGCCGGCCTCATGCGGGTTTCGCCCCCCGGGCCGTACCCGGGAGAGGGTGGTTAGGCCAAGGGAATCACACCGTTTTGGTGGTGGTTTTGGCCGTAGTTTTGCTGGAACGGACGGACGCGTCTAAGCCCCCAGCCCAATGCGTTACATTGTGGCTGGGGGAGTCGAATGCAAGAAGAGCCATCGAAAGGCCGCGCATCGGAAAACCATCCCGTTCGACGCGGGCTTTTACGCAGTTTGGCAGAAGAGTCAATTGGCGTAGCGCCTCTCCTTCTCCCCTTGTGGGAGAAGGTGGATCGGCGCGTAGCGCCGAGACGGATGAGGGGTGTTCCAGCAGAGTGAGGCGTTGGCTTTCCCTGGAACACCCTTCATCCGGCCGCTTCGCGGCCACCTTCTCCCACAAGGGGAGAAGGGAAAGGCGGTGCCGTCTGCTCTGTACAACGGCGGCTGTAGCAAGTACGAACGGCCCAAATTTCGTTTGGCTGACGCAGTGCCGGCCTTGTGCTCCAATGGCGAGCGCAGAACCCCGAATTCCGAAAGAAGAAAATGTCCAGTTTCGAAACGATTGTTCCTGCGCTGGCTCAGGCGCTGGAAAAGCGCGGTTATTCGGCGCTGACGCCGGTGCAGAAGGCGGTGCTTGGGCCTGAGCTCGGCGAGGCCGACGCGCTGGTGTCGGCGCAGACCGGCTCCGGCAAGACCGTCGCCTTCGGTCTTGCCGTGGCGCCGACCCTGCTCAGTGGCGCCGAGCGCTTCGGCGACGCCGGAGCGCCGTTGGGCCTGGTCGTGGCGCCGACGCGCGAGCTGGCGCTGCAGGTGCGGCGCGAGCTGGAATGGCTTTACGAGCTGACCGGCGCTGAGATCGCCTCCTGCGTCGGCGGCATGGACATGCGCACCGAGCGGCGCGCGCTGGAGCGCGGCGCTCACATCATCGTCGGCACGCCGGGCCGGCTGCGCGACCACATCACGCGCGGCGCGCTCGACATGTCGGCGCTGAAAGCGGTGGTGCTCGACGAGGCCGACGAGATGCTCGATCTCGGCTTCCGCGAGGACCTGGAATTCATCCTCGACGCCGCGCCCGCCGGGCGCCGCACGCTGATGTTTTCCGCCACCGTGCCGCGCTCCATCGCCACGCTGGCGAAGAGTTACCAGCGCGACGCCGTGCGCATCTCGGCCGGCGGCGGGGAAAAGCAGCATCTCGATATCGAGTACCGGGCGCTTTCGGTCGCGCCCGCCGATCGCGAGAACGCCATCATCAACGTGCTGCGCTATTACGAGGCGGGCAATGCGATGGTGTTCTGCAACACCCGCGCCGCCGTCAACCATCTCACAGCGCGTTTCAACAACCGCAATTTTGCGGTGGTGGCGCTCTCCGGCGAGCTCAGCCAGAACGAGCGCAGCCACGCCCTGCAGGCAATGCGCGACGGCCGCGCCAAGGTCTGCATCGCCACGGACGTCGCCGCGCGCGGCATCGACCTGCCCAATCTCGATCTCGTCATCCACGCCGACCTGCCGAGCAATCCGGAGACGCTGCTGCATCGCAGCGGCCGCACCGGACGCGCCGGCCGTAAGGGCGTCAGCGCGCTGATCGTGCCGGGCAATGCGCGCCGGCGCACCGAGCGGCTGCTCGCCAATGCCGGCCTGACCGCGGCCTGGGCGAGCCCTCCCTCAGCCGACGAGGTGCTGCGGCGCGACGACGAGCGCATCCTGGCCGATCCTTCCTTCGGCGAGCCGGTGAAGGACGAGGAGCGCGACTTCGCCGCGGCGCTCCTGGAACGGCACGGCGCCGAACTGGTGGCCGCCGCCTTCGTGCGGCTTTGCCGGGCAAGCAGGTCGGCGCCCGAGGACCTGATCGATGTCGCGCCCTTCGCGCCGTCAAAGGAGAAGTTCGCGCGCCGGGAAGAGACATCCGGCCGCGGGGAAGAAACATCGGGCCGCCGCGACGATTTCGGCGACAGCGTCTGGTTCTCGCTCTCGGTCGGCCGCCGGCAGAATGCCGAGCCGCGCTGGCTGATCCCGATGCTGTGCCGCACCGCCGGCATGTCCAAGCGCGAGATCGGCGCCATCAAGATGCAGCCGGAGGAAACCTTCGTGCAGATCGTCGCAGACTGGGCCGACCGGTTCGTCGCCGCGATCGGCCCCGACCGCAAGCTGCAAGGCAGCATCGCGGTCAGGCGGATCGACGGCACGCCGGACCTGTCGCGCGCCGGCTACCAGCCACAGAGGCCGGAGAAAAAGCCGCACCGCGGCAAGCGGTCTTTCGACCAGGGCGCGCCCGGATTCGAGAAGCGGGCGCCGGGCGAACGACAGCGTGCTGCGGCGCTGGACACCTGGGCGAAGAAACCCGGCAAGGCGAAATTCGACAAGCCAAAGTTCGATGGGCCGAAATCCGACCAGCCGGCAAAGCGCAAGAAGCCGAAGAAGCGACCAGCCTAGGGTCGCGACGAAAGTTAGAAGCCGACCCGCAGCGAGCGCCGGCGTTCTCTTTCGGTGGCAAATCGCAACCTTCGAGATTGGCCGAGCGTCCGAACTTCGTCATCCACGGGCGGAGCGGGAGCGAAGCGGACGCGCAGACCCGAGGATCCATGCCGTGACCTCGCGCGAAGAATAGGGACGACGCAGAACAGGGAGCCGTTCTGAACCGCTGCGACGCTCACAGGTCACGGAATGGATTCTATGGTCTGCGCTGCGTCGCTTCGCTCCTTGCTCCGCCATAGAATGACGAACGCGTGGGGTGCGCAATGTCGACCCTAGCCCAGCGAATGTCGACGGTCATACGATCATCCCAGGAACTTGGCGATGATGGCGTCGCCCATCTCGGTGGTGCCGACTTCCTTCATGCCCGGGGAAAGAATGTCCTTGGTGCGCAGGCCGTCGTCCAGCACGGCGGCGATGGCCGCTTCCAGTCTGTCGGCCTCGGCCACCATGCCGAAGGAATAGCGCAGGCACATGGCGAAGGAGGCGATCATGGCGATCGGGTTTGCGATGCCCTTGCCGGCGATGTCGGGCGCCGAGCCGTGCACCGGCTCGTAGAGCGCCTTGCGCTTCTTGGTCTTGGCATCCGGCGCGCCGAGCGAGGCCGACGGCAACATGCCGATCGAGCCGGTGAGCATGGCGGCGATGTCGGAGAGCATGTCGCCGAACAGATTGTCGGTGACGATGACGTCGAACTGTTTTGGCCAGCGCACCAGCTGCATGCCGCCGGCATCGGCCAGCATATGGTCGAGCTTGACGTCGGAATAGCGCGCCTTGTGGGTCTGCGAGACTACCTCGTTCCACAAGACGCCCGACTTCATGACGTTGCGCTTTTCCATCGAGGTGACGTGGTTCCGACGCGTCCGCGCGAGCTCGAAGGCGACGCCCGAGATGCGCTCGATCTCGAACGTGTCGTAGACCTGGGTGTCGATGCCGCGCTTCTGGCCGTTGCCGAGATCGATGATCTGCTTTGGCTCGCCGAAATAGACGCCGCCGGTGAGCTCGCGCACGATCAAGATGTCGAGGCCCTCGACCACCTCCTGCTTGAGCGAGGAGGAAGCGGCCAGGGCCGGATAGCATATCGCGGGCCTGAGATTGGCGAACAGCTCCATGTCCTTGCGCAGGCGCAAGAGCCCAGCCTCGGGGCGCACCTCGTAAGGCACGGCATCCCATTTAGGCCCGCCCACGGCGCCGAACAGCACGGCATCCGCCGCCATCGCCTTCGCCATGTCGGCGTCGGAGATCGCCGCGCCATGCGCGTCGTAGGCGCAGCCGCCGACCAGGCCCTCATCGGTGGCGAAACCGCTGCCGAGCTTGTCGTTCATGGCCTTGATCAGCTTCTTCACCTCGGCCATCGCCTCGGGGCCGATACCGTCGCCGGCGAGCAGGAAGAGATTTTTCGAAGCCATGGAGAACCGTCCCAATAGTATTTGGAGAAACCGCGGCCTTGCTAAACGCCAAGCGGGCCGGGCGCAAGAGGATGTCTCGAAGCTCGGTTCCTCGCCCCCGCCGGAGGTGGGGGAGAGGTGTCCGCGAAGCGGACGGAGAGGGGGCCGTCGTAGGGCGCGCCCCTCTCCGTCTC
>NZ_JAIUHP010000033.1:0-33714 GCF_020165175.1 Mesorhizobium sp. CA16 | reverse complement strand
GTCGATCGGGGGAGAGGTGGCTCGGCGAAGCCGAGACGGAGTGGGGGTCGACCAGCGCTACATAAGACAATGCATGCTCCAAGCTGCCATGCACGCTATCGCCAAAGGCCAGCCGCTTGGAAATTGATGCATGCCGTAACCCACTGCGTGGGGCGAGGAAGGGCGCGCCGCCTCACGCATTGGCTTTTCCGCCGATTTCAGGCAAACCTCGTCGCCTGTAAACCGACACGGAGAAGCGTGATGTTCCGATGGGGTGTTCTGTCGACGGCGAAGATCGGCCGCGAGCAGCTTTTGCCGGCAATCGTGGAGTCGGAGAACGGCATCCTGTCGGCGATCGCCAGCCGCGACTTGTCGAAAGCCAAGGCACTGGGCGAGCGTTTCGGCGCCCGTCATGCTTTCGGCTCCTATGAGGACCTGCTCGCCTCCAAGGAGGTCGACGGCGTCTACATTCCGCTGCCCACCTCTCAGCATGTCGAATGGACGGCAAAGGCGATCGAGGCCGGAAAACATGTGCTGGTCGAGAAGCCTCTGGCGCTCGACGCCAAGGACATTCCGCCGCTGATCAGGCTGCGCGACGAGAAGAAGGTGATGGTCTGCGAGGCCTTCATGGTCGTCTACCACCCGCAATGGATCAAGGTGCGCGACCTGATCGCCAGCGGCGCCATCGGTCGGCTGCGCCATGTGCAGGGCGCGTTTTCCTATTACAATGTCGACCCCAAGAACATGCGCAACCAGCTCGATCTCGGCGGCGGCGCGCTGCCCGACATCGGCGTCTATCCGACCGTGTCGACGCGCTTTTCGACCGGCAAGGAGCCGCTGCGGGTGCAGGCGACGATCGAGCGCGACAAGACTTTCGGCACCGACATCTATTCCTCGATCCGCGCCGATTTCGGCGATTTCGAGCTGTCCTTCTACCTGTCGACGCAGATGGCGGCGCGGCAGGTGATGGTATTCCACGGCGAGAAGGGCTTCATCGAGGTCTTCGCCCCGTTCAATGCCGGGCTCTACGACCACCACCGCATCGAGTTGCACAACCAGAACCACAGCGAGGCGCAGGTGTTCCGCTTCCCAGGCACGCAGCAATACCGGCTGGAGTGCGAAGCCTTCGTGCGCGCCGCCCAAGGCGGCAAGGACCGCGTCTTCACGCTGGAGGAATCGGTGCTCAACCAGAAAGTCATCGACGCCATCTTCCGCGCCGGTGACAAAGACGGCTGGGAGCCCGTCTGAGGCTTTGCAATAAGTTTGCCGGCTAATTCTGGGAGGGAAAATGGCTGACGCGGACGTGATCATTGTCGGCGCGGGGCTGGCCGGCCTCGTCGCCGCGACGGAGTTGGCGGAGGCCGGCAAGAAAATCATCATCGTCGACCAGGAGCCGGAACAGTCGCTGGGCGGCCAGGCTTTCTGGTCGTTCGGCGGGCTGTTCCTGGTCGATTCGCCGGAGCAGCGGCGCATGCGCATCCGCGATTCCCACGACCTCGCGCTCGAGGACTGGATGGGCACCGCCGCCTTCGACAGGCCGGAGGATTTCTGGCCGCGCAAATGGGCGGAGGCCTATGTCGGCTTCGCCGCCGGCGAGAAGCGCTCCTGGCTGATCGAGCGGGGCATGAAATTCTTCCCCGTGGTCGGCTGGGCCGAGCGCGGCGGCGGCAATGCCGTCGGCCACGGCAATTCGGTGCCGCGCTTCCACATCACCTGGGGCACCGGGCCCGGCGTGCTCGAGCCCTTCGTGCTGCGCGTGCGCGAGGCGCAGAAGCGCGGGCTGGTCGAGTTCAGGTTCCGCCACCGGGTCAACGAGATCATCCGCAGCGGCAAGACGGTAACCGGCGTGCGCGGCGATGTGCTGGAACCGAGCAGCGTCGAGCGCGGCCGCAAGAGCGCGCGCGCCGCGACCGGCGCGTTCGAGCTTCACGCGCAAGCGGTGATCGTCGCCTCCGGCGGCATCGGCGGCAACCACGATCTGGTGCGCCAGAACTGGCCACAGCGGCTGGGCGCGCCGCCGAAGCGGATGATCACCGGCGTGCCGGATCATGTCGACGGCCGCATGCTGGCGATCACCGAGGCGGCCGGCGGAAGGGTCATCAACCGCGACCGCATGTGGCACTATGTCGAGGGCATCAGGAACTGGGCGCCGATCTGGACCGAGCACGCGATCCGCATCCTGCCCGGCCCCTCCTCGATTTGGCTCGACGCGCGCGGCAAAAGGCTGCCGGCGCCGCTCTATCCGGGCTTCGACACGCTGGGCACGCTCAGCCACATCGTGAGCACCGGCTTTGACTATTCCTGGTTCATCCTGACCAAGAAGATCATCCAGAAGGAGTTCGCGCTGTCGGGCTCCGAGCAGAACCCGGACCTCACCGGCAAAAGCTGGCGGCAGGTGCTGGGCCGCGCGACGTCAGGAATTCCCGGCCCGGTGAAGGCGTTCATGGAAAAGGGCGAGGATTTCATCGTCGAGGCCGATCTTTCCAGGCTGGTGGCGCGCATGAACGCGCTGGCCGGCGGCGAGCCGCTGCTGGACGTCGCCCAGGTCGAGCGCGAGATCCGCGCCCGCGACAGGCAGCTCGACAATCCGTTCTCCAAGGATGCGCAGATCACCGCGCTGCGCGGTGCGCGCTCCTATCTCGGTGACAGGCTGATCCGCACCGCCAAGCCGCACAAGATGCTCGATCCGGCGAACGGCCCGCTGATCGCGGTGCGCCTCAACATCCTGACCCGCAAGACGCTGGGCGGGCTGCAGACCGACCTCGATAGCCGCGTGCTCAATGCCGCCGGCCAGCCGGTGCCGGGGCTTTATGCGGTGGGCGAGGTCGCCGGCTTCGGCGGCGGCGGCGTGCATGGCTATGCGGCGCTGGAAGGCACCTTCCTCGGCGGCTGCATTTTCTCGGGGCGCAGCGCGGGGCGGGCGGCAGCGGCCACGATTGCGTGAACGGAGGGCGCGGATGGTCGCCGCCTCGGCGACAACGCTGTAGGCTTTTTCGGTCAGCTCGACTGAAGTCCCAACTCCAATCATGACGGGAACAGCATGCGCATCATCGTCTATGGAATCGGCGCCGTCGGCGGCGCCATCGCGGCCCAGCTGAGTTTTTCAGGCCACACGGTGCTCGGCATCGCCCGCGGCAGGCAGCTCGACGCCATCCGCGCCTCGGGACTGTCGCTTTCCACCCCGCAAGGCACAGGGACCGCGCGCTTTCCCGCCCATGCCGACCCGTGGGAGATTTCCTTCGAGCCAGACGATGTCGTGCTGCTGACGATGAAAACGCCTGATACGCTCGGGGCGCTGCAACGGCTCAACGCCGCCGGTGTCACGGCGCAGCCGGTGTGCTGCTTCCAGAACGGCGTCGCCAACGAGGCGCTGGCCTTGCGTTTCTTCGCCAATGTCTATGGCGCGACGGTCATGCTGCCGGCCGATTACGACACGCCCGGTCAGGTCGCGGCCTATTTCGCGCCCAAGATCGGCGCCTTCGATATCGGCCGCTATCCTTCCGGAATCGACGACACAGTCGAGAAACTATGCGGGGTTCTGAGCGCCTCCGGTTTCATCGCCGACCCCAGGGACAATGTGATGAGCAGCAAGTACCGCAAGCTGCTCGCCAACCTTCGCAACATCATCGACGCGGCGCTGGGCGAGACCGAGCTGCAGCGGAAATGGTATGCCAAGGCGCGCGCCGAAGCCGAGGCGGTGCTCACCGCCGCCGGGATCGACTGGGACAAGACCGACGCCATGGCGCGCGAGGAATTGACCATAACCGCCATCCCCGGCCGAACGCGTGTCGGCTCCTCGACGCTGCAGAGCATCGTGCGCGGGACCGGCTCCCTCGAAACCGACTTCCTCAACGGCGAGATCGTGCTTCTCGGGCGGCTGCACGGCATGGCGACGCCCGTCAACTCAGCCCTATGCAAACTGTCGGTCGAGTTGGCCAGCGGCCGGATGCGGCCGCAATCGGCCGGCGACGACACGATCGTCTCCATGATCGGCGGAACCGGCTGATCGCCGCAGACGATCAAAAAGATAAGACCCGGCCCGGGAATCCTTTGGAGGCCATGGAACGTCTTCCTCACGCAGATCGCAAACAGGAGACGACCATGACCTACAATCTCATCCGCTACGGCGTGAAAGACGCAAGCATCGCCGAGAACCGGGCGCTGGTGGCAAAAGTGTTCGAGGCGCTGGATGAAACGCAGCCGCAAACCTTGCGCTATCTGGTGCTCGAACTGGAGAATGGCGAGTTCGTCCACATCGTCGGCTACGACAAGGATAGCTCGGCGCTGACCGAGCTCGACGCGTTCAAGGCCTTCGGCGCCGATCATGCCGCGCGACGTTCGACGCCGCTTGCCAGGTCGCCGGCGAAGATCGTCGGCGACTATCGTATGCTGGCCGGGGCAGATGAAGCCGTGCCGGCCTGACCAGGGCACGGCATGTAATCGGCGAGGCGAGAATGAGGACGATGAGCGCAGCGAAATTCGACCGCGCGGAACTCGAATCCATGCTTGTCGGGCTGCGCCCGAAGCTGCACCGCTATGCCGCCCGCATGGCCGGCTCGGCGATCGAGGGCGAGGACATCGTGCAGGAGGCGGTGGTGAAGGCGCTGGCTGCTCACGATGGCGGTGCCACGGTCGAGCGTCCCGAGCAGTGGCTGTTCCGCATCGCCCATAATGCGGCGCAGGATCATCTGCGCCGCCGCCTGCGGGAGCGCTCGCGCATGACCGAGGCCGACATGACCGAAATAGAAGATCTCTCCGCCGACGCCGGGGCGAGACTGGCGGCGGCGGCGAGCCTGCGCAGCTTCATGCGGCTCACGCTGGCGCAGCGCAGCGCCGTGATCCTGGTCGATGTGCTCGGCCTCAGCCTGCATGAAACCTGCGAGGTTACGGGCGCGACTTTAGCCGCCACCAAGGCGGCGCTGCATCGCGGCCGGGCGGAGCTGAAGGCACTGGCCTCGGCACCGGACGACGTGGCGGTGCTGAGGCTCGATCCCGAAGAAGAGCGCCGGCTGCGCCGCTACATCGACCTGTTCAACGCACGCGACTTCGACGGGGTCAGGACGCTGATCGCCGAGGACATCCAGGTCGACGTCCTCAATCGCGCCCGCCTCAACGGCAAGAAGGAAGCCTCGACCTATTTCGGCAATTACGACCGCCTCGGCGACTGGGCGCTGTCGCTCGGCTTCGTCGACGGCCAGCCGGCGATCCTGATCCGCAACCCGCAGGCGCACGATGCGGTGCGCGGCTTCATGCTGATCGACTGGCGCGGCGATGAGGTCGTGCGCATCCGCGATTTCCGGCACGTCCCTTATTGCCTCGTCGAGGCGGATGTCTGCTTCCTTACCGATTGAGCTGCGACGCATCCGCGAGCTGATCGAGCCGCTGCCTGCGGAGATGATCCCGCAGAGCGCGCGCAAAACGATACGCCTTCGCGGGGGCGATCGGCGCTCCGTCACATCATCGTGAACGTCACGTGGCATGAATTGCCGATCGGAACGCCATCTCAAATCCGCCGCAAAGGCAAATCAACTGGCCCGTCATCGTCAGCCAATTGTCTTTTCGCCAATCACGGCATAGTGCGAGCCATCACGAGCTCGCGGGTGTTCCAATGTCTCTGAATGAAGCAAGCAAACCCGCCAAGAAAAACGCGCCCAAAGCCAAAGTCGTGACGGAATCGCCACCGCGCGATCAGATTCTGATCGGCCCCGATTTCATCCATAAGGGTGAGCCGCATGAGAGGCTTAACCGCTTCTTCGGCGATCTGGCGAGCCGCTTCGACGCAGCACCGGCGGTGATTTCCGGCGGCCGGCCCTGGTCATATCGCGAGCTGAACAGCCGCGCCAACCAGTTCGCGCATCTGCTGATCGAGCGCGGCGTGAGGCCAGGCGACAGGGTGGGCCTTTTGCTGGACCGCTCGGCCGAAACCTATATCGCCATCCTTGCCGTGATGAAGGCCGGGGCGGCCTTCGTCCCTCTAGCCACCGCCTTCCCCGAAGATCGCATGGTGATGATCATCGAGGACGCCAATGTCACGATGGTGATCAGCGTCTCCGGTTATGCCGCGCGCGTCGCGCGCCTGCCGGTTCCGCATATCTCGATCGACTCGGCGGAATCCGAAATCGCTCTCAAGCCGGAAACGGCGCCCCTGCCGGAGGGTAGCCAGGACCAGACCTGCTACATTCTCTACACGTCCGGCACCACGGGCAAGCCGAAAGGCGTGGTCATCACGCATCAGAGCTTCTGCAATTTCATCCGCGTCGCCGCGGCATCCTACGGTTACCAGCCGGGCGACCGCGTGTATCAGGGCATGACCATCGCTTTCGACTTCTCCTCGGAGGAGATCTGGGTGCCTTTTGCCGCCGGCGCCACGATCGTGCCGGCGCCCGGCCAGCAGCCCCTCGTGGGCGAGGAGCTGGCCAGCTTCCTGCGCGAGCATCACATCACCTGCATGGCTTGCAGCCCGACACTTTTGTCGTCGATCGAGAGCGACGCGCCCAGCCTGCGCACGATCCTGGTCGGCGGCGAAGCCTGCTCGCAAAAGCTCGTGGTGCGCTGGGCGAAGCCCGGCCGCCAGATCCTGAACACCTATGGCCCGACCGAGGCGACGGTCACCGCCACCATGGGCTTGCTGACGCCGGACGAAGCGGTGACCATCGGCAGGCCGCTGCCCACCTATTCGATAGCCATTCTCGACCCCGAAAAGCCGAAAGTGCTGACCGGTGATCAGCTGGGCGAGATCTGCATCGGCGGCATGGGCGTGGCGGTAGGCTATCTCAACCGGCCGGAACTCACCGAGCAGCGATTCATCAAGGATTTCATCGGCCTGCCGAACAATCCCAGCGGCCGCATCTACCGGACGGGCGATCTCGGCCGCATCAACGACAAGGGCGAGATCGAATACCACGGCCGCATCGACACGCAGGTGAAAATCCGCGGCTACCGCATCGAGCTGGGCGAGATCGAGGCCGTGCTGCTGGAACAGCCGGGTATCGCGCAGGCGGCGGTCACGACGTGGGAGATCGAGCCCGAGCGCACGGAACTGGTCGCCTATTACGCCCCCAGGAGCGGCGGCGACAGTGTGGATCGCACCACGCTCGTGCGGGAACTCAAGCAGCGGCTGCCCGACTACATGGTTCCGGCCTATCTGGAGCAGCTGCCCGCGATCCCGATGACCGTCTCCAACAAGGTCGACCTGAGAAAGCTGCCAAAGCCGACCAGCGCGCGCGTCGCGGCCGGCCATGCGATGATCGACCCGCGCAACGAGGACGAGAGGTTTCTGGTCGACACGCTGCAGGATGTGCTGAAATTCGAGGACATCTCCATCGAAGACCACTTCTTCGACGACCTCGGCGCGAACTCGCTGTTGATGGCGAGGTTCTGCGCGCGCATCCGCTCCCGCAAGGCCTGGTCGACGACCTCGATGCGCGATGTCTACCTGCATCCCACGGTCGCGAAGCTCGCCGAGCACCTGCGCGCGCCGCAGATGGCCGCGGTTGCCGCGAGCGAGCCGATGCTGACGCATCGGGCTTCCAGCTTTGCCTATTGGAGCACGGGCTTTGGGCAGCTCATGTTCTACGCGCTCTACAGCTATGGCTCGCTCTGGGCGATCAATGACGGGCTCAACTGGGTCTATGACGCGCTGGACGACCCGGTGCAGCTCTATCTGCGCTGCGTTCTGTTGTCCGCCAGCGTCTTCTTCGGGCTCAGCGGCTTTGCCATCATCGCCAAATGGCTGCTGGTCGGCCGCTGGAAGGCCGAGACGTTCCCGATCTGGGGCTGGCGTTATTATCGCTTCTGGGTCGTCAAGACGCTGGTTCGCAGCGCGCCGGTGGTGCTGTTCCGCGGCAGCCCGCTATACAGCCTCTATTTGCGCCTGCTCGGCGCCCGGCTCGGCAACCGCACCGTTATCGAGTGCCGGTCCGTTCCGGTCTGCACCGACCTGATCAGCATCGGCGACAATTCGATCCTGCGCAAGGATACCATGATCCTGGGCTTCCGCGCCCAGGCGGGCTACATCCACACCGGCCCGCTCGACATCGGCCACAACGCTTTCGTCGGCGTCGGCTCAACGCTGGACATCGACACCCGCATCGGCGACGGCGCCCAGCTGGGCCACGCTTCGTCGCTGCATCGCGGACAGGCGATTCCTGCCGGCGAGCGCTGGCACGGATCGCCGGCGATCCCGACCGAGGCGGACTATTGCACGGTGCCCAACGTGCCGCTGTCGCACGCGCGCCGGATCATCTACGAGGCGATCCAGCTCTTCATCCTCTTCGCCATCGTCACGCCGTTCCCGCTTCTGTTCCACACCTACTGGGAGAATGTCGGCGACGACTATCAGGAGACCATCGGCATCGTGGCGATCGGCACCACGGTGACGGTGGCGGGCTTCGTCATCGGCGGCGTGCTGCTGGCGGCCATCGTGCCGCGGCTGTTCAACCTCATGCTGAAGCCCGGCCGGGACTATTCGCTCTACGGCTTCCACTACTGGCTGCAATCGATGCTGGAGCTGGTCAGCAACGTGCGGCTGCTGAATGTGCTGTTCGGCGACAGCTCAGCCATCGTCTACTATTTGCGCGCCATCGGCTGGCGGCTGAACAAGGTGAACCAGACCGGGTCGAATTTCGGCACCAACCAGCGGCATGAAAACCCGCAGCTCAGCGAGATCGGTTCGGAAACCATGGTGTCCGACGGCCTGTTCATGGTCAACATGCAGAAGTCCGCCAATTCCTTCCGCCTCGAGCACACGCGCATCGGCGAGCGCAACTTCTTCGGCAACAACATCATCTATTCGCCGGATTCCCGCACCGGCGACAATTGCCTGCTCGGAACCAAGGTGCATGTACCGGTCGATGGTCCCTTGCGCGAGAATGTCGGGCTGCTGGGGTCGCCGCCCTTTGAAATCCCGCGCATGGTCAATCGCGACAAGGAGCTGCTCGGATTGATCTCCGATGAGGAGCGCCGCCGCCGGCTGCCGCTGAAGAACCTCCACAATCTGGTCACCGCGCTGCTGTTCTTGGCCGCGCAGTGGCTGATCCTGTTCCTGACGCTCGCTATCTGGGACAGGGCGCTCAACTACTACAACGAATGGGAGCAGACGGCGCTGTTCGTGGCGGTGGTGCTGACCACGGCGATCGGCATTCCGTTCTATGTCTTCCTGGAACGCGTCAGCCTCGGTTTCCGCCGGCTGAAGCCCAGGATGGCGACGATCTACGACCCGGTCTTCTGGCGGCACGAACGCCATTGGAAACTGTCCGATTCGCCGATCATGGGCCTGTTCACCGGCACCCCGTTCAGGCCGCTGCTCCTGCGTCTGGTGGGCGTTAAGGTCGGGCGGCGCGTCTATGACGGGGGAAGCATCATCACCGAGCGGTCGCTGGTGGAGATCGGCGACGACGCGACGCTCAACGAGGGCTGCGTCATCCAGGCGCATTCGCTGGAGGAAGGCGCGTTCAAGTCCGACTACATCCGCATCGGCAATGGCTGCACGCTCGCCCCCGCCGCCTTCGTCCACTACGCCGTGGCAATGGGCGAGGGATCCGTGGCGGACCTCGATTGCTTCGTCATGAAGGGCGAAGTGCTGGAGCCCAACACCGTGTGGCGCGGCAACCCGGCGAAGCTCTATGGCGTGGTGACGCCGATCGACGCGCGCGCGATCAAGATCGGGCAGAAACAGTGAAGCGTGCCGCCGACGCGCGGACAGGCGACCGCCCGGTTGTCCTGCGTCCCGTCGGCGAAGATAACCGGGCGGCGATCCTGGCGCTCGAGCTGACGCCCGAGCAGCAAGGCTTCATCGCTTCAAATGTCGACTCGCTGGAAGAGGCCGGGGAGGATGACGAGGCCACCGCCCGCGCTGTCGTCGCGGCCGGGCGCGTCGTCGGATTCCTGATGTACAGCGCTCCGGAGGACGATGACGAGGCGATCATCTATCGTTTCATGATCGACCGCCGCGAACAGGGCAAGGGCCTCGGCCGTGCCGCGGTTGCCCGGGTGCTGGAGGAGATCGCGCAGCTCGGCCACATACGCCGCGTCTCGATCTGCTACGAACCGGACAACGAGGCGGCGCGCCGGCTCTATGCCGGCTTCGGTTTCGTCGAGACGGAACTGGACGAGGATGGCGAGATGATTGCCGTGCTCCAATTGAGCAGCAAGTGATCACACGGCCGGACGACGCGCGACCGGACGTCGAGAGCGCCGTCGAGCAGGCGCTGGCCGGCCTCGCGCAGCCCGGCCTCGTCACCGGCTGCCGTCTTATTCGTGCCGGCGACGAGCAATACATCCTGCCGGCGGAAGGCGCTTCCATCGTCACGCGCGAACAGAGGGCGCGCGCCGCCACTGGAGCAGGCCGTCAGGTCGCGCATGAATTGCTGCGGCGCCTGAGCTGTGCGGATCTCGCCGTCTTGCGGAGCCAATTGGGAAACCCGATCTGGCCTGCAGGGATCGTCGGTTCAATCGCGCATGACGACGAACTTGCCGTGGCAGTCGCCGCGCGATCCGACGCGATGAGAAGCGTGGGCGTCGACATTGAGCCTGCCCTGCCCCTGCCGCGCGACCTCCAAGGCATGGTGGCAACGCCGCAGGACCGCCTGGGCGATCTTGATTCCGGTATAGGCAGCCGCATTCTGTTTGCGATCAAGGAGGCGGTCTACAAGGCCTCGTTTCCGCTCGACGGCCGCGTGCTGGGCTTTGAGGACATCGCCGTCGATCTCACCTCGGGCGAGGCGGTCACTTCATCGGGCAATCGGTTGACCGTGCGCTTCACCATCTCGCCCAGAATCCTGGCGCTGGCTTACCCGGCATAGGCGCGCCCTGCCCTGCCCTGACATTTCAGGGTGGGCGTTTGAACGACGAATAGCGTCCGAAGATTCGAACTGCGAGCCTCGAATAAGCGGTCTGGCGGAGGGCGCGTCGGACGACGGAGATCAGGCGGGAGCGTAGGCTAACCTGATCACATCCTCGATCCGGTCATGAGCCATCAGGCGGAGCGGCGGTCGGGGTCCGGCGAAATAAGGCTTGCCGTGGCCAAGCACCACCGGGTGCAGGTAGATCCGATACTCGTCGATCAGGCCCAGCTGGGTGAGGCTTCGCGCCAAATCCGGGCCGGCGACCTCGATCTCGCCGTCGCGCTCGGCCTTCAGCTTTCGGATAGCGTCCCCGAGATCGCCCTCGACAAGCCTTGCGTTGGGACCGACGGACTCCATCGAGCGTGAGACGACCCATTTCGGCTGGCGCCGCCACGCCGCCGCGTAGGCAAGTCGCTCGGCATCCCATTCAGGATGCTCGTCGTCCCAGTAGCGCATGATCTCATACATGCGGCGACCGTAGATGCTGCCCGCCTGACGCTCGGCCTCCTCGATGAAGTGGCGGAAGAGCGCGGGGCTCGGCCCGAAGGCCGTGTGATCGACGTAGCCGTCCAGCGACTGGTTCATTCCGAACACGAGCTTGGCCATTGTCTGTTCCTCACACGGCATCACACAATCTAATTGCATTGTGCAATCGGTTCAGATTAGGCCGACTGATTTTATTTTGCAATTGGTTCTGCCGCATACATGAACGCAACACGTTTCGGGCCAGATGATCGCACGATCCTTTGCTGCAGTTCTCCCAACCGCGCAAATCCATCCGACGATGCAAAGCCGTTTCAAAACGGCCATTTGAAAACGGCGGGATTCAGCTAAATATCTGAAATTGTTGGCGCGCCGCGGCCGATGAAGATGGGCACTATTGCTTCGCCGTGGCGCTATGATGCGGCCGCCGCCCAAACGATCCGGCCGAATAACCAGCGACGGACTGCGATCTTGCACTACGCCTCATGGCCAGCTGTCTTCCCGATTTCGTGGTCCGCTTACCCTTCAAGTGCGGCCATTTCGATCAATCCGGGAACGGCGCGATGGGCCATAGCGACGTTTTACGGTCGGCTGGCCGCTTCCGCTCGAGCTCGATGGAAGAGACTTTCTCAGAGCCCGTCGGCATGTCTCAAAGGTGCCAAGCTGTTCTCGAACTCAACTCGGACCGAGCCACCCTCATCGACATGCTAGACTTCTGGCATGTTTCGCGGTCGGACCCAGACTGGTAATATCGGCGTTGCGAAACGGCGGAGGTGCGCGAGATGTCCGACACGCAATTCGATCAGAACGCTTGGCTTGCGCGCATCGGCTATTCCGGGCCCGTCACACCAACGCTTGAGACCTTGAATCGACTTATTTTCGCGCACTCGCATTCAATCGCCTACGAAACGCTGGATATCATGCTCGGGCTTCCGCCCAAGCTCGATGTGCCTTCGCTTCAGCACAAGATGATCGCCAGCAAGCGCGGCGGATACTGCTTTGAACAGAACATGCTGTTCCGGGCCGGACTTTGGTCGCTCGGCTACAGGATCACAAGCCTGCAAGGGCGTGTCGTACGCGGGCTGGCGATCGATGCGCCGCGCCCGGCCATCCACATGCTGTTAAAAGTGGAGTTGCCGGAGGGAATTTATCTTGCGGATGTCGGCTTCGGCAACCTCGCGCCGACCTGCGCGCTCTTGCTTGCGCCGCAGATCGAACAAGAGACGCCGCACGAGGTCATGCGCTTTATCGATGTCGGCGGCGAGCTGACGCTCCAGGCGCTGCTCAACCGTGGCTGGCAGCACATTTACCGGGTCATTCCTTACCCGCGCTATGATGGCGAATACGAGATCACCAACTGGTACACCGCGACCCACCCGGACACGCCATACCAGGGCAACATCATCGTGGCGAAGCCGGGACCGAACAGGAGTCGGATCACCATGTACAATGCGCGTGTCACGGTCCGCGACGCGGAGGGGCACGCGGAGAAGCGCTGGCTCGCAACCGAGATCGAATTCAGGGACGTGCTGCGTGGCGAATTCGGGCTGAACATGTCCGATCAGCAGATCGATGAGTGCGTGGCGGTTATGAAGGCGAAAGGGACGGGAGACGCTCCGCATCCGTTTTTTGCTTAGACTCCCCTCAGGCCCAAGGGCCTTCCACGCCTTGATCCAATCATGCAGGAGCTTGCGCGATATCCCGAGCTTGCGTGCCACAGGCAGAACGCCTTCGCCGCCTTCCGCACGCTTGATCGCCTTCAATTGTACGCCGTCGGAAACGTCCGGATCGCCATTCCGTCATCGGTCATCCTCAGGGACAACCTGTCACAGAAGTTAGCGTGTCTCACGCACGGGTGCAGTCCAGTGCACTTAACTCGACAACCTGACTGGTTAATCGAAGCGCCGGCCGATTTTGGCGCCAATAGCGTATTCCGAAGTGGCGCGCCCGAAGAGATTCGAACTCCTGACCCCCAGATTCGTAGTCTGGTGCTCTATCCAGCTGAGCTACGGGCGCGCAACAGGCCGTGCATGAAACAGGCCCCGCGATCCGGTCGAGAAGGCCGGCCGCGATGTGGAGTGTTCCCTAACGACTGAATTTGCGAAAAGCAAGCCGATCCGGCAAAAGTTTTGTCGCAGGTGGTTTTGCCGTGCCTGAGGTGTATCGAGATTCAGGTCAGGCCGAGTCGAAAATGGTGGTTTCTGAGAACCGGAGCGGAGCGTACTTAAAGTACGTGAGCACCGGAAGCGCAGGAAGCCGCCATTTGCAGGCCGGCCTCACCTGAATATCGGCATACCTCAAGCCGGGCGGCGCAGGCCGTTGCGCGCTTGATCGAGCCGCACCGGCTGATCGGGAATGGTGACGGCGAAGACGGTGCGGCCGCCGATCGATTCGACCAGCTCGACCGTGCCGCCATGAGCGCGGATCAGCTCGTGCGCGATCGCTAGGCCAAGCCCGGTGCCGCCGCTGCGCGCCGAGCCGCGGAAGGCGGCGAACAGGTTCTCGCGCGCCTTGGGCGGCAGGCCGGGTCCGGTGTCGGTGACGGTGATGCGGCTGACGCTGCCCTGGCGCTCGGCCGCGACCGCCAGCCGGCGCACCACCGCGCTTTCGGTGTCGGCGGCCATCGCCTGCACGGAGTTGCGGCAGAGATTGGTGAGCACCCGGAACAGCTGGTCGGAATCGGCATCGACCTCGAAGGCGTGCTCGATGGCGTTGATGAACTCGATGCCCTCCTCGATGTCGAGCAGGCCGTGCACGTCGTCGACCAACTGGCGCAGTCGCACGCGGCGGCGCGACGGCGCCGGCTCCTGCGTACGGCCATAGTGAAGCACACCTTCGGAGTAGGAGACGGCGCGGTCGAGGGCGCGCAGAAGCTTCGGCGCGAAGGCCTGCACGGTCGGGTCCTTCACCTGGCGCAGGCGATCCGACATCAGCTGCGCGGACGCCAGGATGTTGCGCATGTCGTGGTTGATCTTGGAGACGGCCAGGCCGAGATCCGCGAGATGCTTCTGCTCCGACAGCATCTTCTGCAGCCGGTCCTGCATCTGCGACAGCTCGCGTTCGGCGACCCCGATCTCGTCGGCGCGGTCGGCGGGGCGGATGACGCGGCCTGGATCGTCGGGCGCCTCGGAGAAGGCCAGGATCGAGCGCGTCATGGTGCGAATCGGCCCGATCATGATCAGGTCGATCGCCGCATAGACCAGCATGGCGGTGAACAGCGAGATGAGCAGCGAGACGACGGCGACGTTGCGCGAGTATCGGAGCATAGCGTCGCGCAAACGGTAGTCCGGCATGATCAGCTCGAATTCCTTGTCGCTGTCGCCGACCGGGCCGAAGACGCGCAGCATGCGCTTGCCGCCGAAGAACAGCGTGTCGAGCGCGCCGGTCATGCCGTTGATCAGGCCGACATTGGCGATATCGATGTGCGCGTCGACCTGTGGCGGCATGTCGGCGACCACCAGAAGCCGTGAGACGCCGCCGTCACGCACGGCGATCGCCTTGGCGCCGATCGCCATCAGCACATCGTTCTGGGCGTTGTGCGACAGCGAGTTGGGCTCGCCCTGCAACAGCACGATCGACACCGCGGCGGCTGTGCTCAGGCGCTCCTTCAGCCAGTTCACCCGGTAGCTGGCGATCCAGGGCAGGAAGATCAGGATTTCAGCCAGCAGCACGAAGGCGATGGTAAGTAAAAGCAGCTTGGTCGACAGACCGCGCGACAACGGCACCCGGCGCGACGAATTCGCCGCCGCCGGCTGTGCCTTCTCGTTCGTGGGCAGAGTTTCACTCGTCATTGACGCGCATTCACAAAGGCTTGATCGGCCAAGATTATGCGATTTGCGGTCTTTTTGCCAATTTCATCGTCGGCTGCGCGAAAAATGCCTCGCGGCGGGGCGCATTGACTTCCAAAGACCTTCTTTCTATAAGCCCGCTCACGCTCGGGCCATTCGTCCCGGCGCGGTTTCGATCGCGCCTAGGCCGGCCCGGCAAAGCTCCTGTTACACAGTGACAGAATCAAGAAGGGCCGCACCCCGCGGTATTAAAACAAATGAAGCGTACCTACCAACCGTCCAAGCTCGTCCGTAAGCGCCGGCATGGTTTCCGTGCCCGCATGGCCACCAAGGGTGGCCGTGGCGTCGTTGCCGCCCGTCGCAACCGCGGCCGCAAGCGGCTCAGCGCCTGAACGAAAGACGAGATCGTTGCCCGCACCCGGCAAGCCACAGGGGAAAACTCCCGGGCGGCTTCTGAAACGCGCGGATTTCTTGGCTGTGCGCGGCGGCGAGAAACGCCGCGGGCGGCTTTTTCTCGTTGAAGTTCTCGACCGCGGCGATGACCTTGCGCCGCGCGTCGGCTACACAGTCACCAAGAAGGTCGGCAACGCCGTGGTGCGCAACCGCGTCCGGCGGCGGCTGAGGGAAGCCGTGCGCGTTCATGCCGCCGATGACATGGCGCCCGGCAATGACTATGTCATCGTCGGGCGTGAAGACGTGCTTGCCATTCCCTTCGGCCAGTTGAAGGCCGAGCTCTCCCGCCGGCTGCGCGGAACACGATAGGCCAAGGGCTTCGATGGAAAACAACCGCAATTTCTTCATCACCATCGCGCTGTCGGTGCTGATCCTGACGCTCTGGCAGGTGTTCTACATGAACCCGCGCATGGAACAGCAGCGCGAGCAGGCACGCGTCGAGCAACAGCGCGTCGAGGCGCAGAAGAAGGAAGCGCAGGGCACCAATCCAGGCGCGGCCGGAACGCCGGCCCCGACCGCCGGCGCCATCCCCAGCGCGCCCGGCAGCGACAGCGTGACCGCGGCCAGCCGCGACCAGGCGATTGCCGCCACCAAGCGCGTCAAGATCGACACGCCCAGCCTCGAGGGCTCGATCAACCTGACCGGCGCGCGCCTCGACGACCTGAGGCTCAAGCACTACACCGAGACGGTCGACAAGAACTCGCCCGAGATCGAGCTGCTCAACCCGTCGTCGCTGCCCAATGGCTATTTCGCCGAGATCGGCTTCGTCGGCAACGACACCACCGGCACTGTGCCCGGCGCGGATACGGTGTGGAGCGTCGACGGCAATCCGACGCTGACGCCCTCGACGCCGGTGACGCTGACCTTCACCAACGACAAGGGCCTGACGTTCAAGCGCACCATCTCGATCGACAACGAATACATGTTCACCGTTTCCGACACGGTGCAGAATTCGGGAACGGCCGCCGTCTCGCTCTACAATTACGGGCGCGTCACCCGTTTCGACAAGCCGGCCGTCGCCAGCACCTATGTGCTGCATGAGGGCCTGATCGGCGTGACCGGCAGCGAGGGGCTGCAGGAATACAAATACGCCAAGATCGAGAAGGACAAGGAATACACGCCCAGCAAGTCGACCAATGGCTGGCTCGGCATCACCGACAAATACTGGGCCGTGACGCTCATCCCGACGGAGAAGCAGCCCTTCCAGCCGAAATTCTCCTATTTCGAGTTCAAGGACGGGCCGCACAGCCACAGCTACCAGTCCGACTATCTGTCCGACGCGATCAGCGTCGCGCCCGGCCAGTCGACGACGGTCGAATCCGAGATCTTTGCCGGCGCCAAGGAAGTCTCGACCATCAACGCCTATGCCAAGGACCGGCAGATCCGCCAGTTCGACCTTTTGATCGACTGGGGCTGGTTCTATTTCATCACCAAGCCGATGTTCTGGCTCATCGACACGCTCTACAAATTCTTCGGCAATTTCGGGCTGGCGATCCTCGCCACCACCGTCGTCGTCAAGGCCATCTTCTTCCCCCTCGCCAACAAGTCCTATGCCTCGATGGCGAACATGAAGAAGGTGCAGCCGAAGATGGTCGAGATCCGCGAGAAATACGCGGACGACAAGATGAAGCAGCAGCAGGCGATGATGGAGCTCTACAAGACCGAGAAGATCAATCCGCTGGCCGGCTGCTGGCCGGTGGCGCTGCAGATCCCGGTCTTCTTCTCGCTCTACAAGGTGCTCTACATCACCATCGAGATGCGGCATGCGCCGTTCTTCGGCTGGATCCACGACCTCGCGGCGCCGGATCCGACCTCGATCTTCAACCTGTTCGGCCTGCTGCCGTTCGCGGCGCCGGCCTTCCTGCCGCATATGGGCGCCTGGGCGGTGGTCATGGGCATCACCATGTTCCTGCAGATGCGCATGAACCCGGCGCCGCCGGACCCGACGCAGGCGGCGATCTTCACCTGGATGCCGGTGATCTTCACCTTCATGATGGGCAGCTTCCCGGCCGGCCTCGTCATCTACTGGGCCTGGAACAACACGCTGTCGATCCTGCAGCAGGGCGTGATCATGAAGCGCCAGGGCGCCAAGATCGAGTTGTGGGACAATCTGGCATCGATTTTCCGCAAGAAACCATCGCCGGCGGAATAGACGGCTCCTGAACTGCTAAGACGAAAAAACCCCGGCAACGTTTTGTCGGGGGTTTTTGTTGATCAGGCCCAGCGATCAGCCGTCAACCTTCGAAATTGGGCATGGCCATGTTCCCGGCTTCATTCCAGGGCGGAGCAAGCAGCGAAAAAAAAGCCCGGCGCTAAGCCGGGCTTTCGATAGGGTGTAGCGCCGGTTAGCCTCAGCTCACCTGGACCTTGCCAGCTGCAGCCTGGTCCTCGGCGATGCGCTGCTGGAACATCTGCGCGAAATCGATCGGATCGAGCATCAGCGGCGGGAAGCCGCCATTGCGGGTGGCGTCGGCGACGATCTGGCGGGCGAAGGGGAACAGAAGCCGCGGGCATTCGATGAACAGCAGCGGCAGCATGTGCTCCTGCGGGAAGCCGCTGATGGCGAAGACGCCGCCATAGACCAGCTCAACATTGAACAGCACTTCCTGGTCGAAGGAGGCCTTGGCGTTCAGCGTCAAATTGACGTCGAACTGCTTGTCCGAGAGCGGGTTGGCGTTGACATTGACATTGATTGCGATGCCCGGAGCCTTGTCGCGGCCGCGCAGCGAATTCGGGGCGCCGGGGCTTTCGAAGGATAGGTCCTTCACATATTGCGCAAGCACATTGAGCGAGGGCTGGTTTTGGGTGCCGTTGCCGTTGGCGGCGCCGGTCGCGGCGTCATCGTTGCTGGCCATGAGCCTTTAAGTCCTTTTGCCTGGGCAGCATTGCTGACCGGATTGAAATCGCGGGTTCGCTACCATGCTCGGCCGGACAAAACAAGTTTTGCCGCCCTCATCGGCGGAAGGAACAGGACAGCGCGAACGCCAGGTATTGGCCGAAGCCTCTCAACCTCGTCATTCCAGGGCGGAGCAGCCGCGAAGCGGCGTCGCGGAGACCCTGGAATCCATTCCGTGACCTGAGCCGTGCAATGCGGCGGAGCAGAATTTTGCACCGCGGCAACACTCGAAAGTCACTGGATCCTGTGGGCTGCGCGGTACGCTCGCTTCCCGCTCCGCCCAAGGACGAACCGGTAGGCGTTTTGGCCCTTAATCGTTCTTCAGCCGCCGCCAGGGCGAATTGTGGTCCGGCCGGTCCGGATAATCGTCGCGCGAATAGTCGCTGTCGTCGAGGTCGATGACATTGTTGCGGCGGCGCGCCGAAAAGCCGCGGCTGAAGCTGGTCGCCATGACTATGCGGTTCTTGAGCAGGCGCCAGGCGAAGTCGCGCACCGGCGGCAACAAGAGAAGAATGGCGAAGATGTCGGTGATGAAGCCCGGAATGATCAGAAGGATCGCCGCCAGCACGATCATCGCCCCATGCGCGAGCTGGCGGCTGGGGTCGCGCCCGGCGTCCATTTCCGTCCGCACCCGCGCCATGACGCCGAAACCCTGATGCCGAAGCAGCAGGCTGCCCGCGACGCTGGAAAGGATGACCAGCCCGACCGTAGCCAAAGCCCCGATCTCGCGGCCGACGACGACGAAGCCGGCGATCTCCAGAAGCGGCAGCAGGAGCAGGAACAGCGGGATGAACGAGATGCGCAAGTCTTGACCGATCGCTTTCTTCTTTTGCGGCGCTGACGGACAATCGCCGCTGGCCTTGGCGCCTTTAGATAGGTATGGCTGCCTTTGATTTGAATGATTGCGCCTGCCGTTCTATATGCTTTGGGTGTTGAACGCTATGCGACCGCGGTCCCCAGGGGTTACGCCGGTCCGGCACGGACAGGGATCGAGTTGGGCGGAAAATATGGGTTTCTTCGACTTCGGCACGATTTTCTTTCTGATTGCGGCGGTTGTGATCTTTTTCCAGCTGCGCAACGTGCTTGGACGTCGCACCGGAAACGAGCGCCCGCCCTTCGATCCTTATTCGGCGAGCCGCACGCGCGAGGCCGATGCGGCGCAAAAGCCTGAAAATGTGGTGTCGCTGCCGCGCAAGCGCGCGCCGGGCGAAACCGCGCCCGAGATCTATGCCGATATCGACGCCTTCGCCAAGCCGGATACCGACCTCAACAGGGGCCTGCGCGCGATCAAGGACAATGACCCGTCCTTCGATCCCAAGACCTTCGTCGACGGCGCCAAGATGGCCTATGAGATGATCGTCATGGCCTATGCCGACGGCGACCGTAAGACGCTGAAGAACCTTTTGTCGCGCGAAGTCTATGATGGTTTCGTCGCCGCGATCGGCGACCGCGAGGCCAAATCGGAGAAGATCCAGTCCTCCTTCGTCGGCATCGACAAGGCCGACATCGTCGCCGCCGAAATGAAGGGCTCGGAAGCGCATATCACGCTGCGCGTCGTCTCCGAGCTGATCTCGGCGACCCGCGACAAGGCCGGCGACGTCATCGACGGCGACCCTGAAACGGTGGCCGAGGTCAAGGATGTCTGGACCTTCGCCCGCGACACCCGCTCGCGCGACCCGAATTGGAAGCTTGTCGCCACCGAAGAAGAAGATTGAGATCAAGCGGCGGGGCCCCAGTCGTGCCGCTCTCTTCCGCATTCGGCATAAAATCCTTCAGCGACCTTCCGGGCTGGGGCGAAGATGATCATGCTGCGGCCTTCGCCGCGTTTCGCCTCTCGGCCTTCCACGCGCCGATAAAATCTTACCGCACCGGATCGCTCGGCGTCGATTTCAATGCTTTTGCCGATGCCTATGCCGAGGCGCGTGCCGTTTCGGCGCCGAGCAGGTCCGAGGCGCGATCCTTCTTCGAACGGCATTTCGTGCCGATGCTGGTCAAGGCCGAAAACGGCGCGGGTCTCGTCACCGGCTTCTACGAGCCCGAGGTCGAAGCCTCGCCGGTCAGGACCGGGCGATTCACCGTGCCGCTGCTGTCGCGCCCCGCCGACCTGATCGAAATCGACGACGGCAACCGGCCGGCCGGCATGGATGCCTATCTGGCCTTCGCCCGACGGACCGATGGTGTTCCGGTCGAATATTTCGATCGCGGCGAAATCGAGCGCGGCGCGCTCGCCGGCCGGAACCTCGAAATCGCCTGGCTCGCCGAGAAGGTCGATGCGTTTTTCATCCATGTGCAGGGCGCGGCACGTCTGAAGATGACCGACGGCAAGCTCGCCCGCGTCACCTATGCCGCCAAATCCGGCCAGCGCTTCACCGGCCCAGGCAAGATCTTGAGCGATCTCGGCGAGATTCCGCTGGCAAAGGTAACGATGCAATCGATCCGCGCCTGGTTCAAGGCACATCCCGACCGGGTCGACGAGATCCTGTGGCGGAACCGCTCCTACATTTTCTTCCGCGAAGCCGCGGTCGACGATGCCGCGCTTGGTCCGATCGCCGCCGCCAAGGTGCCGCTGACGCCGGGCCGCTCGGTCGCGGTCGACCGGCTGCTGCACACATTTGGCACGCCGTTCTACATCGATGCGCCGACCCTCACCGCTTTCGACCAAAAACCGTTCCGCCGGCTGATGATCGCGCAGGACACCGGCTCGGCCATCACCGGTCCGGCGCGCGGCGATCTCTTCGCCGGCTCGGGCGACGCTGCCGGCGAGATCGCCGGCGTGGTCCGCAACGCGGCCGATTTCTATGCGCTGGCGCCGCGTGCGCTTCTGCATGGAGCGACCCCGTGAGCCGCCGCGACGACCATCTCAGCGACGACGACCGCATCCTGTGGAACCTGGTGGCGCGCTCTGCCCGGCCGCTGAAGGGCAAAACGGCCGTCGAGATCCCCGACATCGTCGAGCCCAAGCCAGAGACGCCCCGGCCTGCCGCCAATGGCGTAGCGGCCGTGGCCGCCAAGCCGAAGGCGCCGCATGTGGCGCATTCGCTCGACGACCAGACGCTGCACAAGCTGAAAAAAGGCCGGCTGCCGATCGAAGGCCGCGTCGACCTGCACGGCATGACGCAGGACGAGGCCTATTCGCTGCTGCTCACTTTCCTCAACCGCGCGCATGCCGGCGGCATCCGTTACGTGCTGATCATCACCGGAAAGGGTTCGTCCTCGGGCGGCGACGGCATATTGCGCCGCGCCGTGCCGGCCTGGCTGTCGACGCCCGCTTTCCGGCATCTGGTGTCCAGCCACGATCATGCTGCCCGCAATCACGGCGGCTCGGGCGCGCTCTATGTGCGGCTGCGGCGGATACGGTCATGAGGATTCGCCAATGAGCCAGCCGACATGACCCCGTTCGGCGAGAAGCTCAGGACGCTGCGCGCCGAGCGCGGCGTCAGCCAGAAGGCGATGGCCAAGGCCATCGGCGTCAGTGCCGCCTATCTGTCGGCGCTCGAGCACGGCCGCCGTGGCGCGCCGACCTGGACGCTGATCCAGAAGATCATCGGCTATTTCAACATCATCTGGGACGATGCCGAGGATCTCGCCCGGCTCGCGGAAAGCTCGCATCCCAGGGTCAGGATCGACACGTCCGGCCTGTCGCCGGCGGCGACCGAACTGGCCAATCTGCTCGCCGAGAGCATCGAGAGGCTCGATGAGGCGGAGCTGCGCCGCCTCAGCGCATCGATCCGTGCGGCTCTTGATCGGCGTTAATAATTCAGGCGTCTGGCGCCAGCGGATCGCCATGTCCGCTGGGGCTTGATTCGACTCTGTCTGAAGTCTGAGATCAGAGCTTGCCGGTGCCGTTGGCGCTGCCGCCATTGGTGCTGCCCCGGCCCTCCTTGCCTTGATGGCCCTGATGATCGCGGCCATTTCCGCCGCCAAGGCAGTTCGCGGAGCTGACGCTGCAGCAACGGCCGCTCCACAGATCGTTGAGATTGGTCTTGGCACAGCTTTTGGTGGTCTCGTCCGCCAGGGCCGATCCGGTCAAGGCCGACACCGCGATGGCGGCAAGCAAGGTGTTTCGCAGGAAAGCAGTCATTGAAATTCTCCATGGTTGGGTTTGTCGTCCACGGCTATGTGTCGCCGGCCGGACGCAAAAGGTTCATGGAGAGATGCGGAATAATATTTCGAGAGAGCGAAGCCCTCTCTTCGTCGTCTAGGGCCTGCGCCGCGTCGCTGCGCTCCTTGCTTCGCTCTAGAATGACGAAACCAAGGTAGCGCCCTCAGCTCTGCCTACTGCACCGAGCCCACAAGCACAGGCTGGCCGTCGCGGATCGAGACCCAGCGCCCGGTGTTGTCGATCGCCTGCCGCTTGAGGAAGCGGTAGCCGGTCGCGTCCCAGGCTTTGACCTTGTCGGTGAGGTTGTCGAGCACATAGTCGCCCTTGTCGGTGCGCACCGTCAGCACCGAATGGCCTTCGCCGTCCGGCTTGCGCACGACGGTGATCAAAAGGTCGGCCAGCGACATGCCCAGGCGGTAGAGCTGGCGGCGCTTTTCCAGCACATAGTCCTCGCAGTCGCCATAGCCGTCGTCCGGATAGGCCCAGACTTCGTCCTTGCCGTAGTGATCGAGATCGCTCAACGGCTTGACGGCGGCGTTGACCTTGGCGCTGACGCTGACCAGCCTGCGCCACAGCCCGTCCGTCATGGTGGCCGGCCCGAGAGTGACCGGGCGGATGTTGCATTCGCTTGGATGCGATTTGCAGAAATCATAGTGGCCGATCGGTTGCGAGGTCAGGCCGCCCGTGGCCATCGCGCCAGCCGCCCAGGCCGGCACCGCCCAATGCGCAGAGATCGCCAGTCCTGCGGCTGCACACAAGCGCAGAATCCGCGTCATCGCTGAGGAAGTCATTGCCCCCGCCCTGTTCTTTATTAACGAAACGTTAAGGGCGATTTACAGTCCGTGTCAATTGGAGACGACGGTCAGTTTGGCGGCATGGTTACCTGCGCGATCCCGTAGCGGCACTTTCGCAACAGAAGCGCGGGTGCAACACCGCTGGCCGCCAGGTGGCGGCTAGGCTGATGCCGGGCTCCGGAGCTCAGCTTTTGGCGGAACGGACCAGTTTCGGCTTCGCCGCCACGCGGTGCTGGCGGCCATAGCTGGAAATGAAATCGACGATGCGCGGCACGATCTCCGAGCGGAAGCGCGAGCCGTTGAAGACGCCGTAATGGCCGACGGCCTGCTGCATGTAGTGCGCCTGCCTTTCGGCCGGGATGTTGACGCACAAATCATGCGCGGCCTGGGTCTGGCCGAGGCCGGAAATGTCGTCGTTCTCGCCCTCGATGGTCAGCAGCGCAACGTTGCGGATCGCCTTCGGATCGACCGGCTCGCCGCGATGCGTCATCTCGCCCTTCGGCAGAGCGTGGCGCACGAACACGGTGTCGACCGTCTGCAGGTAGAATTCCGCCGTCAGGTCCATCACCGCCAGATATTCGTCGTAGAAGTCGCGGTGCTTTTCGGCGCTGTCGCCGTCATGCTTCACAAGGTGCATGAAGAAGTCCTTGTGTGCGATGATGTGGCGGTCGAGATTCATGCTCATGAAGCCCGAGAGCTGCAGGAAGCCGGGATAGACCGGGCGGCCGAAGCCCGGCACCGGCCAGGGCGCCGGCATGATGACATTATCGCGGAACCAGTCGATGCCCTTTTCCTTGGCCAGAAGATTGACCGCGGTCGGGTTGCGGCGCGTGTCGACCGGTCCGCCCATCAGCGTCATGGTGGAGGGCACGAAGGGATCGCCGCGCTTTTCCATCAGTGCCACCGCCGCCAGCACCGGCACGGAGGGCTGGCATACGGCCATCACATGCGTGTCGGGGCCGAGCGCGTGGAGCATCTCGATGATGTAGTCGACATAGTCGTCGAGATCGAAGCTTCCTTGCGCCGCCGGCACCATGCGGGCATCGACCCAGTCGGTGATGTGCACGTCGGCATGGGGCAGCATCGCCTCGACCGTGCCGCGCAGCAGCGTCGCGTAATGGCCCGACATCGGCGCCACGATCAAAAGCTTCGGATCGGGCTTGCGGCCGGCGGGCAGCGCGCGCTCGAAGCGGATCAGGTCGCAGAAGGGCTTCGACCAGACCGTCTTTTCGGTGACGTCGACGCTTTTCCAGTCGACCACGGCCTTGTCCAGGCCGAACTGCGGCTTGCCGTAGCGACGGGTGGTTCGCTCGAAGAGCTCCGCGGTCGCCGCGACCGAGCGGCCGAAGGGGGTGTGGGAAACCGGATTGAGCGGGTTGGAGTAGAAGAGCCGCACCGCGTCGGCATAGAAGCGGGCCGGCTGCAGCGCCGCATGGTTCATTTCGTAGATCTGGTAGAACATCGCGAACCCCGCTGCCGTCCGACGACCAAAAGGACGACGAACTGCGCCGAGCCTTGAATGTCTCCCGGCGAGGTTAGCAAGATATTGTTGCGATGCAATACGTCATTTTGTCTGACGAATGCATCTTTCGTTCAACCTGTTGAAAACCGGACCTAAGCGGGCGAGCCGGCTCAATGTGCGCTGCCGAAATGTGAAGGATATGTGTCCGGCCCCTCATGCCGGACACGACCAATGCATGTCGCCCCGAAGTGGGCAGCCCTTTGGATGACGACATGCATGAAAACTAAGGCGGCTCAGACGCGCGCCATGCAGACGGCGGTATGGCCCGAACCGATGAAGCCCAGCTGGCCGGCGGCGCCGCGGGAGAGATCGAGCATGCGTCCCTTCACGAACGGACCGCGATCGTTGATGCGCACGACGACGCTGCGGCCGTTGTTCTTGTTGGTGACCCGAAGCTTGGTGCCGAAGGGCAAGGAGCGATGGGCTGCAGTCAGTGCCGAGGGGTTCATGCGTTCCCCTGAGGCGGTTCTGGAATGCAGCGCATACCAGGAAGCGCGGCCGCACTGCGCGGCGGCGGAGGAGGCGGATGAGGCGCCGGCCATCAGGCCAGCCGCGATCGTTACCGCGACAAGCGCAGTCTGGTTAGTTTTCTTCATGCTTTGGGGATGGCTCCGTTAGAGATATGCCCCGCCGATATGTGCCGAATGAGGCGGGAAATGCGGCATTGATCTGGCGGTTCCATGGCGACAGCACACGTTTGGAGTCGCCGCGAAACAGTTTGTCATGATATTCACAGCCCCATTAACGCGTATTCTCGCTGAATATCGGGCCGGCATACGGGACATTCGGGGCAAGATCGGCCCACAAGATTTGAAGTACTGAGGGACGGAACTGCTTAGGTTCTTCGACGTCTTTTGTTGCGTCCCCATTGCCGTTCAGGATCGACTTCCGGAGAGGGTCCAGCCGATGCGATTGATCAGGTTTGTGCTGGCGCTGATTGTGCTAGGGCTGGGTGCGCTGTGGTCGCTGCAAGGCCTCGGTCTCGTCAAGGGCAGTTTCATGACCGGGCAGACGCAATGGCTCTATATCGGCCTCGTCACCATGCTGGTCGGCGTGGTCGGCCTGCGCTGGGCGACCCGCTCGCGCATATGACCTTGCCGGTCGGGGCGGAGACGGCTGGCGGTCAGGCGGTCGCATTCGCCGGCAAGCAGCATCGTTGCGCGCGTCGCTCCGCCCCAGAATGACGAAGAAAGATGGCCGCCGCCCTCCCACAAAACACCCCAGCGAGCGAAAAATCCGCCTGTCATCCCTTCTCGGCAAATCCATGCTTCAAAGGGGGTGGCATTGGGACTGCGATTTCGTGCTTGGCACGGTTAGTATAGTAATCTTATCAACATTGGGAGGTGAGAGAACGATGCGCGACCTTCAAAAAACCGTTCCGGCGATCGTTCGTGGCTTGCGGCTGAGGCCGTCCGCGGCGCTCGCCCAGCGCTGATCGCTCGAGTCACGTTCGGCTAGCAATCATGGTTGGACGCGGCAACTCCATCATCATTGTCGGCGGCGGCGCAAGCGGCGTCGTGCTGGCCGCGCACCTGTTGAAGTCGCCCTATCCGGACCTGCGCGTCACGCTGATCGAGAAGCGGCCGCATTTCGGCCAGGGCATGGCCTATTCGACGCTGCTTTCGGCGCATGTGCTCAACGTCAACGCCTCCGGCATGAGCGCCTATGCCGACGACCCGACGCATTTCGCGCGCTGGGTGCTGGAACGCGGCCTAGCGAGGCCGGACCAGGGACCGTTCTACGCGCCGCGCAGCCTCTATGCCCGTTATCTGCAGGATGTGCTCGAGGGCCTCGAGGAGCGCGAGCGCGAGACCGGGCGTCTCAGGTTGATCCGCGAGGAGAGCCTGTCGATCGCGCCGACCTCGTCGGGCGTCGAAGTCGCACTCGCCAACGGCACCAGCGTCGATGCGCATCTCGCCGTCCTGGCCACCGGTCACGACGAGCAGCCCGGCGCCTTTCAGGGTCACGCCGTCCGCATGGGGACGGAGGCCGACACTGCGCTCGATGCTGAAGCCCAGGTGCTGCTGCTCGGTACCGGCCTGAGCATGGTCGACGCTTTCCTGTCGCTGGAGCAGCGCGGCCATCGCGGCGCCATCGTCGCGGTGTCGCGTCGCGGCCTGCTGCCGTCGCCGCACCGCAAGGGCAATCCGATCAAGCTCGATATCGCCGATATTCCGCTCGGCACCCAGCTTTCCTATTTCGTCGGCTGGTTCCGCAACCTGATCCGCGAGACCCAGAAAGCCGGCGGCGACTGGCGCGACGTCGTCGATGGTCTCAGACCCTTCAACCAGACGATCTGGCAGAATTGGCCGTCCTCGGCCAAGCGCCGCTTCGTCGAGCACACCAAGGCCTGGTGGGACATCCACCGCCACCGCATGGCGCCGGAAGTCTATGCGCGCGTCACCGAGGCGGTCGCCTCAGGCCGCATCCGTCTCGTCGCCGGCAGGGTGGTGGCCATAGAACCGAACGGCGGCTTCGTGGTGAAGATCCAGCCGCGCGGCACGCAGGACGTCGAAACCCTGGACGTCGCCCGCCTCTATGATTGCATGGGCATCGCCCGCGACATTTCGCGGACGTCGAACGGTGTGGTGCGTTCGCTGGTCGAGCGCGGGCTGGCGCGTCCCGATCCGCTGCGCCTCGGTCTCGATGTCACGGCGAAATGCGAGCTGATCGCGGCCGACGGCACGGTGTCGTCGAAGCTGCTCGCCGTCGGACCGCTGACGCGCGGCACCTTCTTCGAGATCGACGCCATTCCGGACATTCGCGTGCAATGCGCGAAGCTGGGCAAGCAGTTGTTGGGATAGCATGGCTTCTCGCTGGCAACAGGAATTCTGACATGCTGGCGGGACAGCACCCCCCTCTGCCCTGCCGGGCATCTCCCCCGCAAGGGGGGAAATCGGACTTCATCACCGCTTTCGCCAATCGCCAAGGTCGAAGGGGAAGCGCCGGCGACGAACTGTCAATCTCCCCCCTTGCGGGGGAGATGTCCGGCAGGACAGAGGGGGGTGCCTCGCGCTGGCTTCAACAATGAGAGACTGCGAAGCAACCCACTAGAATTCCATTCCTCCACTCGCCGCCGGATTGGCACGATCTATCTTCTTTCCTGATGAAAAGGGCTGGAAAAGACAGGGCGCGCGATCCGCAAAACCGGAATAGATTCCCGCGGCTTCCCGCGCGAGATTGCCGACATCCGCCTCGAACTGCTTCTATGGAGCAATGAAGATGAGCGAGCAGACAAAAGCGGCGCCGAAGGGCGCGCACATCAACCTGTCGAGATTGCGTCCGCCTTACGCTTCGGTGCTCGACCTGATCGGCCAGACGCCGGTCGTCGAGCTGACCAAATTCGACACCGGCAAATGCCGCCTGTTCATCAAGCTTGAAAGCCAGAATCCGGGCGGCTCGATCAAAGACCGCATCGCGCTGTCGATGATCGCGGCGGCGGAGAAGGAGGGGCGGCTGAAGCGCGGCGGCACCATCGTCGAGGCCACCGCCGGCAATACCGGCCTTGGCCTCGCCCAAGTGGGCATCCCGAAAGGCTATCGCATCGTCCTCGTCGTGCCCGACAAGATGTCGCGCGAAAAGATCCAGCATCTGCGCGCTTTGGGCGCCGAGGTGCGCATGACGCGATCCGATGTCGGCAAGGGCCATCCCGAATACTACCAGGACATGGCCGAGAAGATCGCCGCCGAGACCCCCGGCGCCTTCTATGCCAACCAGTTTGCCAACCCGGCGAACCCACTCGCGCATGAGACGACGACCGGGCCGGAGATCTTTTCGCAGCTCGAAGGCGATGTCGACGCGGTAGTGGTCGGCGTCGGCTCCGGCGGCACGCTCACCGGCCTCGGCCGCTTTTTCGCGAAACACTCTCCCAAGACCGAGATGGTGCTGGCCGATCCGGTCGGCTCGGTGCTGGCGCCGCTGATCAAGACCGGCAAGATGGAGGAGGCCGGCAGCTGGACGGTCGAAGGCATCGGCGAGGATTTCGTGCCGCCCAATGCCGATCTGTCGCTGGTGAAAAAGGCCTATTCCATTCCCGACAAGCAGAGCATGCTGGCGGTGCGCGATCTGTTGTCCAGGGAAGGCATCCTGGCCGGCTCGTCCTCCGGCACGCTGCTGTCGGCAGCGCTTCGCTATTGCCGCGAGCAGACGACGCCAAAACGCGTCGTCACCTTGGTCTGCGACAGCGGCAACAAGTATCTGTCGAAAGTCTTCGACGACATCTGGCTGGCCGAGCAGGGCCTTGCCGACCAGGAACAGCATGGCGATTTGCGCGACCTGGTCATGCGCTCGCCGCGCACCGGCGACATTGTGACCGTTGGCCCGGAGGAAAGCCTGCTCAACGCCTATGGCCGCATGCGCCGCTCCGACGTTTCGCAGCTGCCGGTGCTGGACGAAGGCAGGCTGGTCGGCATCGTCGACGAGAGCGATATTTTAGCCAAGGTCGACGGCCCCTATGACGGCCGCTGGGACCGTTTCAACGCGCCGGTGCGCACGGCCATGACGTCGAACCTGCACACGCTGCAGGCCAATCAGACGCTGGACGCGCTGCTGCCTGTCTTCGACCGCAACGAGGTCGCCATCGTCTTCGATGGCGAAGAGTTCATCGGCCTGATAACTCGTATCGACCTGATCAACCATCTGAGGCGCCGCGCAAAATGACTTCGAACGGCAAGAACCGCCTGGCCTTTTCCACCCGCGCCATCCATGGCGGCCAGAGCCACGATCCGCTGACCGGCGCCGTGATGGTGCCGATCTACGCCACCTCCACCTACGGCCAGCAGTCGCCCGGCGTGCACAAGGGTTTTGAGTACGCCCGCAGCCAGAACCCGACGCGCTTTGCCTTCGAGCGCGCGGTGGCAGACCTCGAGAGCGGCTCGGCTGCTTTCGCCTTCGCTTCCGGCCTGGCGGCGATCGGCACGGTGCTCGAGCTCCTCGATGCCGGTGCCCATATCGTCGCCACCGACGACATCTATGGCGGCTCGTTCCGCCTGATGGAGCGGGTGCGCAAGCGCTCGGCAGGCCTCCAGGTGAGTTTTGCCGACTTCACCGACCTCGCCGCGGTCGAGGCTGCGATCCGCCCGGAAACAAAACTGCTCTGGGTCGAGACGCCGACCAACCCGCTGCTGCGCATCGTCGATCTCGAAGGCGTCGCCGCGCTTGCCAGGCGCAAGGGGCTGCTCACCGTCGCCGACAACACCTTCTGCAGCCCCTATATCCAGCGCCCGCTGGAGCTCGGCATCGACATAGTCGTGCATTCGACGACGAAATATCTCAACGGCCATTCCGACATGGTCGGCGGCGTGGCGGTCGTCGGCGACAACAAGGACCTCGCCGCCCAGCTGAAATTCCTGCAGAACGCCATCGGCGCCATTTCCGGCCCGTTCGACAGTTTTCTGGCGCTGCGCGGTATAAAAACCCTGGCGCTCAGGATGGAGCGTCATTCGGCCAACGGCCTGAAAATAGCGCAATGGCTGGAAACGCGAAAAGACGTCCGCCGGGTCATCTATCCCGGCCTCGCCAGCCACCCGCAGCATTCCATCGCCGTCCAGCAAATGCACGCCTTCGGCGGCATGATCTCGGTCGATCTCGACCGCGACCTGGCGGGAACAAAACGCTTCCTCGAACGCACGCAGCTCTTCACTTTGGCCGAAAGCCTGGGCGGCGTCGAAAGCCTGATCGAGCACCCGGCGCTGATGACGCACGGATCGATTCCGGCGGAAAAGCGCGGAGCGATCGGGATATCGGATTCCCTGGTGCGGCTGTCGTGTGGGATCGAGGACGGCGATGATCTGATCGCGGATCTGGAGCAGGCACTGGGGTAGGTGAGGGTCTTGGGGGCAGTCGTCGAGTTCCGTCACACCCCCTCTGGCCTGCCGGCCATCTCCCCCGCAAGGGGGAGATTGGATGTCGCGACCGCTTTCGCGAATCATCGACGTTGCAGGAAAGGCGCCGCCGGCGGAGCTGCTAATCTCCCCCCTTGCGGGGGAGATGCCCGGCAGGGCAGAGGGGGGTGTTGTCCCGCCAACCTGTCCTTCGTCATTCTAGGGCGGAGCAAGGAGCGAAGCGACGCGCGAAGACCCTAGAATCCATGCCGTGACGGTTGAGAGCTACCACGGTTCAGAACGCTCACCAGCCGATCCCGCGAAACAGCTCGAACCATTCCGGATTGGTCTTCTCGATCAGCTCGATCTTCCATCGGCGTGGCCAACGTTTCAATGACGTCTCACGCTGGATGGCATCGGCGATGTCCAAATATTCCTCGTACCAGACGAGACGCTGCACACCGTAGCGGCTGGTGAAACTGGAGCCTTGGCCGGTCTTGTGCTCGGGCATGCGACGCGCAACGTCATTGGTGACACCGATATAGATCGTGCCGCCCTTCTGGCTTGCGGTCATGTAGACATAGCCTGTCATGTGGCGATCTTAGCTGACGCCATTACCACCGCTATTCTGGACCATTGCATACTATGGCCAATGTCACGGCATGGATTCTAGGGTCTGCGCGCGTCGCTTCGCTCCTTGCGCCGCCCTAGAATGACGAAGCGCCATTTGCGATCGTCCTGCCCACGAGAGACGCGCTGTCCCGCTGACCTCTCGGTATGTGTGCCATTGCACGCCGCCATCCACCCTCTAAACTGCCCCCAACTTGCGATCTCCGGAGGCGCCATGCGCGTGATCGTGTTGGGTGGCGGCGTGGTCGGCGTCACCACGGCCTATCAGCTGCAGAAGGACGGGCACGAGGTCGTCATCCTCGAGCGCCAGCCTCAGGTCGCCGCCGAAACCAGCTGGGGCAATGCCGGCATGATCGCGCCGGGGCATTCCTTCGTCTGGTCCTCGCCCAGGGCGCCGATGATCCTGTTGAAATCACTGGTGCTGAAGGACCAGGCGCTGCGCTTCAAGCTTTCGGCCGATCCGCGGCTCTACAGCTGGTCATGGCTGTTCCTGATGGAATGCACGGCCGGGAAGGCCAGGCGCAACACGCTGCTCAAGCATCGGCTGGCCGTCTATTCGCAATCCGTCCTGCACGAGGTCGTCGCCGACGAGGCGATAGACTATGACCGCAACGATCGCGGCATTCTCTATTTCTATCGCAGCCAGCAGGCGCTCGACAAAGGCGTCGAGCATTTGAAGCTGCTGGAATCCGACGGCCAGCTGATCAAGGTGCTCGACCGCGACGCCATCGTCGCCCTCGACCCGTCGCTGGCTTCGGCCAAGGAAAAGATCGCCGGCGGCATCCATTGCCCGACCGACGAGACCGGCGATCCGGCGAAGTTCACCCGCGCGCTGGCGGCAAAAGTAGTCGCACGCGGCGGCGAGATCCGCACCGGCACCACCATCACCGGCATCGAGACGTCCGGCGACGATGTCGCCCGGGTGCTGACCGACAAGGGAAGCGTCAAGGGCGACGCCTATGTGCTGGCGCTCGGCTCCTACAGCCCGCTAGTCGCGAGCACCGTCGGCATCAGCCTGCCGATCTATCCGATCAAGGGCTATTCGCTGACCATTCCGATCGGCAACCGTCCGGCGCCGCCGACTATCGCCGCGATCGACGAGCACAACCTGGTCGCCGTATCGCGCTTCGGCGACCGGCTGCGCGTCACCGCCACGGCCGAGTTCGCCGGCTACGACACCAGCCACAAACCGGCCGATTTCGCCTTCATGAAAGGGGTGACCGAGGAGCTCTATCCCGAAGGCGCCGACTACGACCGCGCCGAGATGTGGGCGGGCCTGCGGCCGATGACGCCCAACAATCTGCCCGAATTCGGCCGGCGCCGCCTCAGCAATTTCTATCTCAACACCGGGCACGGCCATATCGGCTGGACCATGTCGCATGGCTCGGCCCGCATTACCGCCGACCTGATCGCCGGCCGCAAACCGGCGATCTCGATGGACGGAATTTTGAACTGAGAGCATGATCCCGGAGGGGATCGAGCAGGAAAGGGAATGCCATGTCTGTCAGCGCGGCCGCTACCCGCCCGCAATCGCCAGGACCGGTCGACCCCAAGCCAGTCGATCTGGGCGTCCTTCCGTCGGAGATCGACGGCGGCCTCGCCTCGCGCGCGGCGATCGGCCTGGCGATCCTCGCCACCGACCAGACGCTGGAGCATGAGTTCCGCGCCCTGATCCGCATTCCGGGCGTCGCCTTCTACGAGGCGCGCCTGTTCAACGACAACGACATCACGCCCGACACTTTGCGCGCCATCGGCCCGCGCATCGCGCCGACCGTCGATCTGATCCTGCCCAGCATCCCGCTCGACGTCGTAGGCTTCGGCTGCACCTCGGCCACCATGACGCTCGGCGAGGAAGCCGTCTTCGCCGAGATCCGCAAGGCGCGGCCGGGCGTCGCCTGCACCACCCCGGTCACTGGCGCTTTGGCCGCCTTCAAGGCGCTCGGCGCCAGGGGCATCGGCCTGCTGACCCCTTATGCACCCGAGATCAACCAGGGCCTGGTCCGCTATTTCGCCGGCCGCGGCCTCGACATATCAGCCGTCGCCACTTTCGACCGGCGCGACGACCGCGAGGCGGCTCGCATCTCGCTTGCCTCGATCGAGGCGGCGGCCGAGACCATGGCCGCCGTGCCGGGGGTGGAAGCGATCTTCATCTCCTGCACCAGCCTGCGCGTGGCGGAAGCGGTCGCCGAGCTGGAGCGGCGCATCGGCATTCCCGTCACCTCCTCCAACCACGCCATGGCCTGGCACTGCCTGCGGCTTGCCGGCATCGATGACGTCGTGCCCGCCGGCGGCCGGTTGTTTGCGCTACCGGCTGTTTGATTGGTGCTTGGCGCATGCATTGTCTTATGTAGCGCTGGTCGACCCCCACTCCGTCTCGGCTTCGCCGAGCCACCTCTCCCCC
>NZ_JAIUHP010000032.1:0-34160 GCF_020165175.1 Mesorhizobium sp. CA16 | reverse complement strand
AAGGAAGCTCCTGGTCGTCCTCAACGCTATCATTCGCGACAAAACCGCATTCGCGTGAACACAGTTGCCATGCCGTGCACTCGGCCATGGGGTGCAACGGTGCAGAATTCTGGGCCGCAGCGGCGCTTTGAAGGCACGGCATGGATCCTCGGGTCTGCGCGCGTCGCTTCGCTCCTTGCTCCGCCCGTGGATGACGACGTGATGGGCGTTTCCGCTAACCACCAAGGCGCGCCATGTCCATACGCGTCGCCAACCCGCAGAACGTCTACGCCGCAAACCAGAACCGACCGAAGACAATTTCCCCGATCCGATTAACCGTTTTGCCGCTTTTCGGCGCTAAGATGCTTCTTCATGAAACGCGTCATCGCCATCGCCGACCGCGCGGCCCTGGTCTCGTTGAAGCTGCTTGCAGCGCTCAACCTGCTGTTCTTCTTGTCTTTCCTGGCCGTCCTGCTGCTTGCCGGCCGGGCGCTTGCCGCAGCGCCCAATTGCGCCGGCGCCGATCTGTTAACGGCGCTGGAGAAGAACGATCCCGCCGCCTTCAAGAAGGTCGAGACCGAGGCCGCGGCCGTACCCAACGGCAAGGGCCTGCTGTGGAAGCTGGAGAAGCCCGGCGAAAAACCGTCCTATCTGTTCGGCACCATGCATATGACCGATACGCGCGTCACGACGCTGCCGGCCGCCGCGCAGAAAGCCTATGACGGCGCCGGCACAATCGTCATTGAAACCACCGACGCAATGGACAAGGCCAAGATGATGGCCGCGATGGCCAGCGAACCCGGCCTGATGATGTTCACCGACAACACCACCCTGTCGTCGCTCTTGTCGCGGGACGATGCGGCGGCGCTGGACAAGGGGCTCGACGCGCGCGGCATCCCGCCGGCGACGGTCGCCAAGATGAAGCCGTGGATCCTGTCGGCGATGATGGCGTTGCCGGCCTGCGAGGTGGCGCGCCAGAGCGCCGGCGAACCCGTGCTGGACGTCAAGCTTGCCTCGGACGCCAAGGCCTCGGGAAAGGATGTCGAAGGGCTCGAAACCGCCGTCGATCAATTGCGCGCCATGGCTTCGCTGCCGATCGAATTCCACATGAAGAGCCTGGTCGAGACGATGAAGCTCGGCGACAAGGTGAACGACGTCAACGAGACGATGATCGTGCTCTACCAGCGTGGCGAGGTCGGCATGTTCTGGCCGCTGTTCCGCGCCGTGCTGCCGGAGACGGCGGACGACAAGGCCGGCTATGCCGCCTTCGAGCAGACCATGATCACCAGCCGCAACAAGGTGATGGCGGCGCATGCCGGGCCGATTTTGGCCAAGGGCAACGTCTTTATGGCCGTCGGCGCCATGCATCTGCCCGGCCCGGAAGGACTGGTCGAGGATTTTCGCAAGGCAGGGTATACTGTTACCGCCGTCAACTGAGTCGTCTGGCGGCTGGCGGGCCTGAAAACGCCGGTTTTTCAGCGCTTTCCGTCCGTTCGCGTGAAACCCGATGCGGGCTCAGCGCGTTGATGGCTGTTATTTTGATGACTTTCATCCAAGGAGGACACGTTTCATGGCGAACCCTAACGATCCCTACACCCCTTCGAGCACGCCTCCCCCAACGCGTGGCGGTGGTGGCGGCAGCGGGTGGCTGATCGCCCTTGTTGTCATTATCCTGGCCATTGTTGCGTATTATGTCTTTGGCAGAAGCGGCGGCGAGCATGCCCCCGCCCCGTCTGAGCCGCCGGCGGCCAGCACGCCTGCCCCGGCGCCTGCAACGCCCGCTCCGGCGCCTGAGCCAACTCCAGCGCCCACCCCGGCTCCCACGCCAGCTCCGGCGCCTACGCCTACGCCTACGCCTACGCCGACCCCGGCTCCGGCACCTGCGCCGGCCCAGTAATCCGGCTACAGCTTGACGACAAACGGCCCGCCAAAGGCGGGCCGTTTTGGTTAGGAGAACTACGGCGGCCTTCGTCATACCCGGGCTTGACCCGGGTATCCATGCCGCGACCGTTGCCGTAGAGCGCAACAGTGCAAAATTCTGCAACCGTTGCAATGCCTTAGCATCACGGCATGATCCTGGGGTCTACGCGCGTCGCTTCGCTCCTTGCTTCGCCCTAGGATGCCGAAGCGATGGCGCTGGTGCGCAGCTAAATATGAATCGGCTTGAAGAACGTCGCCAGCGCCGCTTCCTTGACCGCCTCCGACATCGTCGGATGCGCGTGGCAGGTCCGCGCCAGGTCTTCGGACGAACCGCCGAATTCCATCAGCACCGCCGCCTCGTGGATCATCTCGCCGGCGCCGAAGCCGACGATATGGACGCCGAGCACGCGGTCGCTCGCTTTGTCGGCCAGGATCTTCACGAAGCCGTCGGTGTGCAGCATGGCGCGCGCGCGGCCATTGGCGCTGAACGGGAATTTCCCGGCCTTGTAGTCGATGCCGGCCTTCTTCAGCTCTTCCTCGGTCTTGCCGACCGAAGCGATTTCCGGGCTGGTGTAGACGACGCTCGGGATGACGTCGTAGTTCACATGGCCGGCTTGGCCGGCGATCGTCTCGGCCACCGCCACGCCTTCGTCCTCGGCCTTGTGCGCCAGCATCGGCCCGGCGATCACGTCGCCGATGGCATAGATGCCGGGAACATTGGTCCTGAGATGCCCGTCGGTCTTGACGCGGCCGCGCTCGTCGACCTCGACGCCCGCTTCCTTCAGCCCCAGGCTGTCGGCATAGGGCCGCCGCCCGGTGGAAACCAGCACCACATCAGCCTCGATGGTTTCCGCCGCGCCGCCCTTGACCGGTTCGAAGGTGACGCTGGCGCCCTTCTTGGTCTTTGCGACGCCGGTGACCTTGGCGCCGAGCTTGAACTCGAACCCCTGCTTGGACAGGAGCCGCTGGAACTGCTTCGACACCTCGCCGTCCATGCCGCCGAGGATGTTGTCGAGGAACTCGACCACCGTGACCTTGGCGCCGAGCCGGGCCCACACCGAGCCGAGCTCCAGCCCGATGACGCCGCCACCGACCACCACCAAGCTGGCCGGCACCTTGGCCAGCGACAGCGCGCCGGTGGAGGAGACGATCGCCTTCTCGTCGAAATCGACCTTGACGCCGGGAATGCCGGCGACATCGGAACCGGTGGCGATGACGATGTTCTTGGTCACGATTTCCTCGACCTTGCCGTCCTCGCCGGTCACCGAAACCTTGCCGGCGGAAACCACCTTGCCGGTGCCGCGAAAGGAATCGATCTTGTTCTTCTTGAACAGAAAGGCGACGCCGTTGACGTTGGACGCGACTGTCGCGTCCTTATGCGCCATCATCTTCTTCAGATTGAGCTTCGGCGCCGGTAGCTCGATGCCCAGCGTATCGAAGGCATGGCCGGCTTCCGCGAACATTTCGGAGGCGTAGAGCAGCGCCTTCGAGGGAATGCAGCCGATGTTGAGGCAGGTGCCGCCGAAGGTGGCGTTCTTCTCGACCACCGCCGTCTTCAGCCCGAGCTGCGCCGCCTTGATGGCGCAGACATAGCCGCCCGGTCCCGATCCGATGATTACGACGTCATAAGCCATGATGGTTCCTTCTGGTCTGGCCCTTAGCGGCCGCCGCTCACATTCAGGATCGCGCCCGTTATATAGGAGGCTGCGTCCGACATTAGATAGAGAACCGCGCTGGCGACTTCGTCGGCCGTTCCCGCGCGTTTCATCGGCAGCGCGTCCTGCATCCGCGCCACCCGGTCGGGCTGGCCGCCCGAGGCGTGGATTTCGGTTTCGGTGATGCCGGGGCTGACCGCGTTGACGCGGATGCCTTCGAGAACCACCTCACGCGCCAGCCCGATGGTCATGGTGTCGATCGCGCCCTTGGAGGCGGCGTAATCGACATATTCGCCCGGCGATCCCAGCCTGGCCGCCGCCGAGGATAGGTTGACGATGGCGCCGCCCCTGCCGCCATGCCGCGTCGACATGCGCTTCACCGCCTCGCGGGCGCAAAGAAAGGAGCCGACGACATTGATGCGCATCATGCGCTCCAGCCGCGCTACGCTCATCTCGTCAACGCGCGCTTTGACATCGACGATGCCTGCATTGTTGACGAAGGCGTCGAGCCGGCCGAAGGCCCGGTCGACGGCTTCAAACATCGCCAGGACATCGGCCTCGTTCCCGACATCGCCTCTGACCGCGAAAGCATCGCCGCCACCGACTTTAAGCTCGGCGACCAGCGTGTCCGCCGCCGCCTGGTTGGAGACATAGTTGATTGCCACCCGGTAGCCGGCCTGGCTCGCCTGTCGGCAGATGGCGGCGCCAATGCCGCGGCTGCCGCCAGTGACCAGCAGCGTCTTTCTGTGCGCGCTCATTCCTGGCAGCCTTTCAGCACGAAAATGTCCCATGGCACCTTGGAGAACCCGGCCGGGCCATAGGCGGCCGACATCTCCAGCGACGCTCCGAGATCGGGAAAGATGAGGCTTTTCGGCGCGTCGGCGCCTTCGGCCGGCAGCAGGCCAACGCCGCCCTTTTCGTCGGCGCTGTAGATGACGCCTTCCCAGACCGTGCAGGCGGCAAGCTCCTCGCCGGTGATGTCGCCGGTCGGGCATTTGTACATCAGCGAGCCATGCGGCCGCGCGGCGCTGCCTTCGGTCCACATGGCAATGCCGTCGAGCACGACATTGTTGTCGAGGATCATGCGGAAGGCGTTGGTGATCGTCGCCGAACTGCCGGCCGGCGTGAAGTCGATCTCGGCGCCGCTCTGCGCCTCGCCATAGACGGCAAGCTGGATCGGGCAGGCGGCATGAGCGCTGGAAGCCGACAACAAAACCGCCGATCTAGCCATCCACCGGATTATGGGTGAGGCAAGTATCCTCATCGATCGGCCTCGTTACGGCCATCGGCGTTTTCGAGCACTTCGAAGTCGGTCATCAGGAGCAGTGGTTCGCCGGATGCGTCCAACCCCCAGAAAGACCGATACGCGCCGTCGCCATAGCCAGTGTCGAACATGGCTACATTGATCGGGTTGCCTTCAATCGGACTGTCGATACAAAACCTGTCGATAGTGCACGCGACGTCGGCGAGATAGTCGTCAAGTTCCTCTTGGTCAGACATTATCGTCAGGAACGACTTGTCCATAAACGACGCAACCGCGTCATCAACGATAAATTCAAACTCATAGCCCGATGGGTGGTCTCGAGCAAAGGTGGCCAATTCCCAACGCACCGGCAAGCCAGAGCCGAAACGCAATGCCGCCACGGCAATCTTGGTCCGAACCTGAAGCAATATGACCGGGTAGCGCCCCGGCTTTACCTTGCGGCTAAATGGCGGCCGTCCCAGTCCGGTGATGAGCGGGTCGCAGGCAACGATTTCGCCGGTGGGCAATTCAAGCTCACCGATCGTGGTGACGGTGATCTTCCGTTCCGCCATCTCGGCAGAGCTGAGAGCGAAGACGCCGAGGTTGCTGCTGATCTCGGAGGCCTCCCAATCGGCGGGCGAAGCGACCACGGGCAAGTCGGAGAAAAGCCAGACGCGTCCACGCCGAAGGAATCGGCGTAAGGCATCTGACCAACCACTCATTGCGGATCGGCTCCGATCACAGATCGAGCACCAGCCGCTCGGGATCCTCCAGGCTTTCCTTGACCCGCACCAGGAAGGTCACCGCTTCCTTGCCGTCGACGATGCGGTGATCGTAGCTGAGCGCCAGATACATCATCGGCCGGATGACGATCTGGCCGCCGACTACCATCGGCCGGTCCTGGATCTTGTGCATGCCGAGAATGCCCGACTGCGGCGCGTTCAGGATCGGCGTCGACATCAGCGAGCCATAGACACCCCCGTTGGAAATCGTAAACGTCCCGCCTTGCATATCCGCCACCGACAGCTTGCCGTCGCGCGCTGCGAGGCCCAGCCGGCCGATCTCCTTCTCGATCTCGGCGATCGACATCTGGTCGGCATCGCGCACCACCGGCACCACAAGGCCCTTGTCGGTGCCGACGGCGACGCCGACATGGGCAAAGTTCTTGTAGATGATGTCGGTGCCGTCGATCTCGGCATTGACCGCCGGGATCTCCTTCAGCGCATGCGTCACCGCCTTGGTGAAGAAGCCCATGAAGCCGAGCTTCACGCCATGCTTCTTCTCGAACACGTCCTTGTATTTGGCCCTCAGCGCCATCACCGCGCTCATATCCACCTCGTTGAAGGTGGTGAGCATGGCGGCGGTCGACTGCGCCTCCTTCAAGCGGCGCGCGATGGTCTGGCGCAGCTTGGTCATGCGCACGCGCTCCTCGCGCGGCGCATCCTCGGCGGTGGACGGCGCGCGGGCCGCGACGGGCGCCGGAGCGGCCTTCGGCATCTCGGCCGGCTGGGAAGGGGCGCCCTTGGCGATGGCGTCGAGCACATCGCCCTTCAGCACCTGGCCGCGCTTGCCGGAACCGGACAGCTGGTCGACCGAGAGATTGTGTTCCGCGATCAGTTTGGCCGCGGCCGGCGCCGGCGGCATGGTGCGCGGCTCGACCGGACCGGCGTCGCCGGCCATCTTGGCGGTTTCGGCCGCCGCCTGCTTGGTGGTGGACGCGGCGTCCGGGCTGGAAGCCTGCGCCACCGCCTGCGGCTTGGTGGCGGGTGCTGCAGCCGCGCCGCCGGCCGAAATCGAGCCGAGCAGCGCACCGACATTGACCGTCTCGCCTTCCTTGACGGCGATCTCGGCCAGCGTTCCGGCGCCCGCGGCGGGCACTTCCACCGTCACCTTGTCGGTTTCGAGCTCGACCAGGGGCTCGTCGGCGGCGATCGCGTCGCCGACCTTCTTGAACCACTTGCCGACAGTCGCCTCGGTGACGGATTCGCCGAGAGTGGGGACGCGGATTTCGGTAGCCATTGTGCCTGTCCGTTGTCTTCTTGAGGTCTGTTTCGTCCGGCCTGTTTGCGCGCCCGGCCCTATTCGCCGAGCGCGTCGTCGAGCAGCGCCGCAAGCTGGCTGAGATGCTTCGACATCAACCCTGTCGCCGGCGAGGCCGAGGCCGGCCGTCCGGTGTAGCGCACCCGCTGATGCTTGGCGTCGATATGCGCCAGCACCCATTCGAGATAGGGATCGATGAACGACCAGGCGCCCATGTTCTTGGGCTCCTCCTGGCACCACACCATTTCGGCATTGCGGAAACGCGACAGCTCGGTGATCAGCGCCTTGGCCGGGAACGGATAGAGCTGTTCGACGCGCAGCAGGTAGATGTCGTTGATGCCGCGCTTCTCGCGCTCCTCATAGAGGTCGTAATAGACCTTGCCCGAGCACAGCACGACGCGGCGGATCTTGGAGTCCTTCAACAGCTTGATCGGCTGGTCGGCCAAGAGCTGCGCATCGTCCCAAAGCAGTCGGTGGAACGAGCTTTCGCCCGCCATCTCCGACAGCGTCGACACCGCGCGCTTGTGGCGCAGCAGCGATTTAGGCGTCATCAGGATCAGCGGCTTGCGGAAGTCGCGCTTCAGCTGTCGGCGCAAGATATGGAAATAGTTAGCCGGCGTGGTGACGTTGGCGACCTGCATATTGTCTTCCGCGCAGAGCTGCAGGAAGCGCTCCAGCCGCGCCGACGAGTGCTCCGGCCCCTGGCCCTCATAGCCATGCGGCAGCAGGCAGACGAGACCCGACATGCGAAGCCACTTGCGCTCGCCCGACGAGATGAACTGGTCGAACACGACCTGGGCGCCATTGGCGAAGTCACCGAACTGCGCTTCCCAGAGCGTCAGCGCCTTGGGCTCGGCCAGGCTGTAGCCGTATTCGAAGCCGAGCACCGCCTCCTCCGACAGCATCGAGTTGATGACCTCGTAGCCGGCCTGCGCCGCCGAGAGATTGTTGAGCGGAATGTAGCGGGTCTCGTCGCGCTGGTCGTAAAGCACCGAATGGCGCTGCGAGAAGGTACCGCGCTCCGAATCCTGCCCGGAAAGCCGGATCGGATTGCCGTCGAGCAGGATAGCGCCGAAGGCCAGCGCCTCGGCCGTCGACCAATCGATGCCTTCGCCCGACTCGATTGCCTGGCGGCGGTTTTCGAGGAAGCGCAGGATGGTCTTGTGCGCCTCAAAATCCTTCGGCACCTCGGTCAGCTTCTTGCCGATCTCCTTCAGCGTGCGCACCGGCACGGCGGTCTTGCCGCGCCGCTGTTCGTCCTGGTTGTCGGCGGTGCGAAGGCCCGACCACGCGCCGTCCAGCCAGTCGGCCTTGTTGGGCTTGTAGTGCTGGCCGACTTCCCATTCGGCTTCCAGATGCGCGCGCCAGTCGGCCCGCATCTTGTCGACTTCGGCCTGGGTGACGTGGCCTTCGGCGATCAACCGGTCGGCATAGATCTGCACCACCGTCTTATGGCTGCGGATGTTGCGGTACATGATCGGCTGGGTGAAGGACGGTTCATCGCCCTCATTGTGGCCGAAGCGGCGGTAGCAGAACATGTCCACCACCACCGGCTTGTGGAACTTCATGCGGAACTCGGTCGCGACCTTGGCGGCATGCACCACCGCTTCCGGATCGTCGCCATTGACGTGGAAGATCGGCGCCTCGATCATCTTGGCCACATCCGATGGATAGGGCGAAGAGCGCGAGAAGCGCGGATTGGTGGTGAAGCCGATCTGGTTGTTGATGATGAAATGCAGCGTGCCGGCGACGCGATGCCCGCGCAGGCCCGACAGGCCGAGGATCTCGGCGATCACGCCCTGGCCGGCGAAGGCTGCGTCGCCGTGCAGCAGCAGCGGCATGACCTTGGCGCGCTCAGACAGCGGCACGATCTCGCCGCGCTCACGGCCGGACAACTGATCCTGCTTGGCGCGCGCCTTGCCCATCACGACAGGGTCGACGATTTCCAGATGCGAGGGGTTGGCCGTCAGCGACAGGTGCACCTTGTTGCCGTCGAACTCGCGGTCCGACGAGGCGCCGAGATGATACTTGACGTCGCCCGAGCCTTCGACTTCGTCGGGAGCCGCCGAGCCGCCCTTGAATTCGTGGAAGATGGCGCGGTGCGGCTTGGCCATTACCTGGGAGAGCACGTTGAGGCGGCCGCGATGCGCCATGCCGAGCACGATTTCCTTCAGGCCGAGCTGGCCGCCGCGCTTGACGATCTGTTCCAGCGCCGGGATCAGCGACTCGCTGCCATCGAGGCCGAAACGCTTGGTGCCCTTGTACTTGACGTCGATATATTGCTCGAAGCCCTCGGCCTCGACCAGCTTCGACAGGATCGCCTTCTTGCCGGTGGCGGTGAAGGTGATCTCCTTGTCGGCGCCTTCGATGCGCGCCTGGATCCAGGCCTTCTCTTCCGGGTCGGAGATGTGCATGAACTCGACGCCGAGCGTCGAGCAATAGGTGCGGGTCAGGATATCCAGCATCTGCCGGATGGTGCCGAATTCGAGGCCCAGCACATTGTCGAGGAAGATCGGCCGATCGTAATCGGCTTCGGTGAAGCCATAATTCTCCGGCGACAGCTCGTTGTAATCCTCGAGCGGCTTGGCGATGCCGAGCGGGTCGAGATTGGCGTGCAGGTGGCCGCGCATGCGGTAGGCGCGGATCATCATGATGGCGCGCACGGAATCGCGCGTCGCCTGGTGCACGTCGGCGTCGGAAAGCACCGCGCCGTTGACGACGGCTTTTTCCTTGACCTTCTTTTCGATCGCCTTTTCGACCAGACCCCAATTGCCGTCTAGCGCCGAGACCAGCTCGCCATTGGCCTGCAGCGGCCAGGAAGGCTTCGCCCAGGACGCGCCCTTGGCGTTCTTGCGGACATCGCCCGCGTCATCCTTCAGCGCCGCGAAGAAATCCTGCCACTCCGGATCGACGGAGGCGGGATTGTCCTCATAGGCCGCATAGAGCGCGTCGATGTAATCGGCATTGCCGCCATAGAGGAATGAGGTGAGCGAGAATTGGTCGTTGGCCTGATCTTGTCTTGCCATTTTCGTCTGCGGAGCCTGGCTCCGTCTCCTTTTTGGAGCGAATAGTGAGTAGCGAATAGCGAGTAGGGGCTGCCCGGATCGCGCTGCTACTCTGTTTTTCCTATTCGCTATTCGCTATTCGCTACTCACTATTCGCTACTCACTTAACCCTTGATCGCCTCGACCAGCGTCGTCCCGAGCCGCGCCGGCGAGGGCGAAACTTTTATTCCGGCCGATTCCATCGCCGCGATCTTGTCTTCCGCGCCGCCCTTGCCGCCCGAGATCACCGCGCCCGCGTGGCCCATGGTGCGGCCGGCCGGCGCGGTGCGCCCGGCGATGAAGCCCGCCATCGGTTTCTTGCGGCCGCGCTTGGCTTCGTCCTTGAGGAACTGCGCGGCGTCTTCCTCGGCCGAACCGCCGATCTCGCCGATCATGATGATCGACTTGGTCTCGTCGTCGGCGAGGAACATCTCCAGCACGTCGATGAATTCGGTGCCCTTGACCGGGTCGCCGCCGATGCCCACCGCTGTGGTCTGGCCGAGGCCGACATTGGTGGTCTGGAAGACTGCCTCATAGGTAAGCGTTCCCGAGCGCGAAACAACGCCGACCGAGCCCTTGCGGAAGATGTTGCCGGGCATGATGCCGATCTTGCATTCGTCGGGCGTCAGCACGCCCGGGCAGTTCGGGCCGATCAGCCGCGAGGTGGAGCGGTCGAGCCGCGCCTTGACCTTGACCATGTCCATCACAGGGATGCCTTCGGTGATGCAGACGATGAGCGGGATCTCGGCCTCGATCGCCTCGATGATGGCTTCACCGGCTCCCGCAGGCGGCACGTAGATGACGGAGGCGTTGGCGCCGGTCCTTGCCTTGCCCTCGGCGACGGTGGCAAAGATCGGCAGGCTTTCGCCTTTCGAACCGGTCCAGGTTTCGCCGCCCTTCTTCGGGTGGATGCCGCCCACCATCTTGGTGCCGTGATAGGCCAGCGCCTGCTCGGTGTGGAACGTGCCGGTCTTGCCGGTCAGACCCTGAACCAGCACCTTGGTGTTCTTGTCGACGAGAATGGACATGGGTGGGAACGCCTCTGAATTCAGCGATTACAAGAAAGGATTGACGGCCCGGACCGAGCCATAGACCTGGTTGTGGTTGAGATCTTCGGTGTAAAAAATCGGCGCGCCGAACCGTTCCGCGGCTGCAAGCAACGCCGCGTCGTAATATTTGAGCTGATAGCGACGCGCGAGACGAAGCCCCGCGATGACATAGGCCTGATCGACCGGGACAAAAGGAAGCGTGCCGAGAAAGACCAGCCATTGGTCGACCACAGCATCGGCCGAGACCGACTTCCGCCTTGCCACGTTGGCGAACTCTGCCAAGGTCTGGCCAGAGACGCCGAACACGGTCCCGAGGACAAGGCCTTGCGCGATATCGTGGCGGCGAGGATCACTCGTCCTCTCCGAAGCCGCGTACAGGAGGACGTTCGAGTCGAGAAAGCATTCTATCCTCTCGTTCGGCATAGATCTCGTCCCGGTTCCATTTGTATGCAGGGCCTAGATCGAGCGGCGATTCTTTCATCAACCTGCGCATGCCTTCCCGCGCCCAGGCGATCCGGTCTTCCTGCTCGACCTCATGCGCGAGCAGCGTGCGAATAAGGGCATTGAGCGTCGTCTGGCGACGCCCAGCGAGGCCGCGCGCCTTTTCAAGGAGGGCCTCGTCAATGGCCAAGGTGACGTTCTTCATTGTCCGTCTCCACATAAATACACAGGTACAATATGTGTGATTATGTGTGACCCTTCAACCGTCCTGATCTCCATCGCTCAGCCTTCCTTCATCTCGGAAGGCGGAACGCGCCGGTAGAGGCCGTTCACCATGCCTTGCCATGCATCGCTGCCGGCGGGCTTGAACTGAAGTTTCATGCGGTAGGCGTCAGCGCCGTCAAAGCTGTACGCCATGCGCGCGGCGCCGCGCGGCGACGACCGTTCCAGCATCAGCTCGTTGCCGTTCCACCTGCCGGTAGCCGGCGACATCGGCACGAACCCCATCGAGTCGAACTGATGCATGGTGACGAGGCCGCTCTGCTGGTCGAAGCCGAACACATTATGCGCGCCGAACGAGACGGTGCCGTCCCGGCGCTGGCGATAACGCTGCACCACGAACAGGCCGCCGAACTCAGCCTCGGCCTGCAGTTCCGACGTTGCCGTGCCGGCATCGGTCCATTGCGTGGCCGCGACCTCTTCCTCGCCGCGCCACGCGCCGACCAGCGCCTGCAGGCGTTGGTGACCGTCAGAGAGGGAAGAGAAGGGTGACGCGTTCATGGCTCAGAGCCGCTTCAGGTCGGTGACGGTGAGGTCACTCCGGGCGTTGCCGGTGTTCAAGGTCGTCGCCGGCTCGAACATCAGCACCACCGGCTCCTTCGTCAGCGAGCGCGGCCGATGCTCGACGCCGCGCGGCACGACGATGAAATCGCCCTCGCCAAGCTCGACCGGCCCGTCGCGGAAATCGATGGCGATCCTGCCGCGCAGCACCAGGAAGGCCTCGTCCTCATTGTCATGCGCATGCCAGTCGAAGGTCTCGCCGAACTTGGCGACCTTGGCCTGGGCATCGTTGACGTCGCCGGCGATATGCGGATCGAAGACCTTGGCGATCTTCGCGTCCGCCGCCTCGACCAGGTTTATCTTGCGCGGAGGCATCCGCTCAGCCCTTCACCGCCGCCACGATCTTCTTGGCCGCGTCGTCGAGATCGTCGGCCGACACGACGTTGAGGCCGCTGTCGTTGATGATCTTCTTGCCGAGCTCGGCATTGGTGCCTTCGAGCCGCACGACCAGCGGCACCTTCAGGCCCACTTCCTTGACCGCGGCGATCACGCCTTCGGCGATGACGTCGCACTTCATGATGCCGCCGAAAATGTTGATCAGGATACCCTCGACGGCCGGATCCTTGGTGATGATCTTGAACGCCGCCGTGACCTTTTCCTTGGAAGCGCCGCCGCCGACGTCGAGGAAGTTAGCCGGCTCAGCACCGTACAGCTTGATGATGTCCATCGTCGCCATGGCAAGGCCGGCGCCGTTGACCATGCAGCCGATATTGCCGTCGAGCGCGACATAGGCGAGGTCGTATTTCGACGCCTCGATCTCCTTCTCGTCCTCCTCGGAGGTGTCGCGCAATTCCATCACGTCCGGGTGGCGGAACAGCGCGTTGTTGTCGAACGACACTTTGGCGTCCAGGACGCGCAGATGGCCGTCTTTCATGACGATCAGCGGATTGACCTCGAGCAGGCTCATGTCCTTCTCGACGAAGGCCTTGTAGAGGATCGGGAACAGCGTGCCGCCATCCTTCGCCGCATCGCCGGCGAGCTTCAGCGCGGCGTTGAGCTTCTTCACGTCGTCGGCGCTCACGCCCTTTTCCGGATCGATGGCAACGGTGACGATCTTTTCCGGCGTGTCGTGCGCGACCGTCTCGATGTCCATGCCGCCCTCGGTCGAGACGACGAAGGCGATGCGGCCGACCGAACGGTCGACCAGGATCGACAGATAGAGCTCGCGCTCGATGTCGGCGCCGTCCTCAATATAGAGGCGGTTGACCTGCTTGCCGGCAGGTCCCGTCTGCTTGGTGACCAGCGTGTGGCCGAGCATCTCGTCGGCATTGGCGACGACTTCCGCCGCCGACTTCGCCAAGCGCACGCCGCCCTTGGCATCAGGGCCGAGCTCCTTGAACTTGCCCTTGCCGCGGCCGCCGGCATGGATCTGGCTCTTCACGACATAGAGCGGGCCGGGCAGCGCTTCTGCCGCGGCTTTCGCCTCGCTGGCCTTGAACACCGGAACGCCGCTTGCGACCGGCGCGCCGAAGGTCTTCAGCAGCGCCTTGGCCTGATACTCATGGATGTTCATGCGCTTGGTCTCCGGGGGAAGGACGTTTTATTTGCCGGCGAGATGCGGGGCGATCTTGGTGCAGGCCTCGGTCAGGCCCTGCACGGCCGCGACCGAATTGTCGAACATCTTCTGCTCGGCCTTGGACAGATCGATCTCGATGACGCGCTCGACGCCGCCGGCGCCGATCACCACCGGAACGCCGACATAGGTGTTCTTCACGCCATACTGGCCCGAGAGATGCGCAGCGCAGGGCAGCACGCGCTTCTTGTCCTTGAGGTAGGATTCGGCCATCGCGATCGCCGAGGCGGCCGGCGCGTAATAGGCCGAGCCGGTCTTGAGCAGGCCGACGATCTCGGCGCCGCCGTCGCGGGTGCGCTGGACGATCTGGTCGAGCTTCTCCTTCGAGGTCCAGCCCATCTTGACGAGGTCGGGCAGCGGAATGCCCGATACGGTCGAATAGCGGATCATCGGCACCATGGAATCGCCGTGGCCGCCGAGCACAAAGGCGGTGACGTCCTCGACCGAGACCTTGAACTCTTCGGCCAGGAAATAGCGGAAGCGGGCGCTGTCGAGCACGCCGGCCATGCCGACGACATGGCTGGTCGGCAGGCCGGAGAACTTCTGCAGCGCCCAGACCATGGCGTCGAGCGGGTTGGTGATGCAGATGACGAAGGCCTTCGGCGCATATTTCTTCAGCCCGGCGCCGACCTGTTCCATCACCTTCAGGTTGATGCCGAGAAGGTCGTCACGGCTCATGCCAGGCTTGCGCGGAACGCCGGCGGTGACGATGCACACATCCGCGCCCTCGATGCCGGCATAGTCGTTGACGCCGGTCAGTCGGGAATCGAAGCCGTCGACCGGCGAAGACTGCGCGATGTCGAGACCCTTGCCCTGCGGAATGCCCTCGGCGATATCGAACAGCACCACGTCGCCGAGATCCTTGAGGCCGATCATATGGGCGAGCGTGCCGCCGATCATGCCCGAGCCGATGAGCGCTATCTTATTGCGTGCCATGTGAGGATGTTTTCCTTTGTCTGTAACGAAGTCGTGACGGGCCGGAGGGGCCGAAAGGATGCGGGAAACCGCGAGATTTGGCCGCCCCGAATAACTCCGGCGCGCAAGAAATTCAAACGATTATTTTGAGCCTAACGTTTTCAATCGGTTAGATGCATCGGGAGTTACGTAAACGTCAAAGTTTATGAGCCGACTGAGGAGAATTGACACAATGAACGTTGAAATCAGAAGGCTTCATCCGGGCGATGACGCGGTTGTGATGCGGGTGGCCGAGGAGGTGTTCGACGAGCCGGTGCGATCGGACCGTCTCGCTGCCTATCTCAACTCGCCCGGCCATTTCATGATCGTGGCGATCGTCGACGAAATCGTGGTCGGCCAGTGCGCCGCCGTCGTTCATCGCCATCCCGACAAGATGAGCGAGCTCTATATCGACGAGATCGGCGTGGCGCCGGCCTTCCAGCGGAAGGGCATCGCGCGAAAGATGCTCGACGCGACGTTCGAGATCGGCCGTGAGCACGGCTGTGAGGAAGCCTGGGTCGGCACCGAGCCCGACAACGGACCGGCGCGGGCGCTTTATGAAACGAGGGAGGAGCCGCATGGGAAGGCGGAGGATTTCGTGATGTATGTATATCGGCTTTCGAAGTTGGCCGAAACTGCATCTTCCTCCTAGGGCGGTTGACGGAGCCGTCCCTTCAAGTCGTCATTCTAGGGCGGAGTAAGGAGCGAAGCGACGCACGCAGACCCTAGAATCCATTCCGTGACATAAAAGCGATACCACGAGGCAGAACGATCTGACAGAGAGGCGTCCACATGAGTCCCATTCTGAACCGCTGCATTCCATGTCCTAAGTCACGGAATGGATTCTAGGGTCTCCGCGACGCTTTGCGTCGCTCCGCCCTAGAATGACGAAGGTAATCCCCTTCTACCCCTTCGCCTGCCTCACCTCTGCAGCCGCCACCTCCTTTTTTCGCCGTTCCGCCCAGCCGTCCAGCCAGTCGCGGCTCTGCATCTCGACCAGGCGCGAGGCTGTACGCTCGAATTCGAACACTTCCGTGCCGCGCTTGGCCGTATAAAGCCGTTCGGGCGGCGCCGCGGCGCTCATCACCAGCCGCATGCGGTGGTCGTAGAGCGTGTCGATCAAAAGGATGAAGCGCTTGGCCTCGTTGCGCTTGCCTTCGCCCAGCACCGGCACATGGTCGATGAAAACCGTCGAGAAGCGGCCGGCGATCGCCAGATAGTCGCGCGCGCCGAGCGGCTTTTCGCAGAGGTCGGCAAAGGAAAAGCGCGCCGCATCGCCGGCGGCGCGCGGCACGCCGAGCTGGCGGCCTTTCAGCGTCAGCGTCACCTCGCCGATCGGCTGGCCATGCGTCATCGCCTTCCAGGCTTCGTCGAGCGCGCGCTCGGCCGCGGCGTCGTCCGGCGTGACATAGACCGGCTGGCGGTTGAGCTTTTCCTGGCGGTAGTCCTTCTCGGCATCCAGCGTCATCACATGTGCATTGCGCTCGAGCAGCGAGATGAACGGCAGGAAGAGCTGGCGGTTCAGCCCGTCGCGATAAAGGTTCTCCGGCGCCACATTGGAGGTGGCGACCAGCACCACGCCGTTGGCGAACAGCGCCGAGAACAGGCGCGACAGGATCATCGCGTCGGCGATGTCGGTGACCGAGAATTCGTCGAAGCACAGCACCCAGGCTTCATCGGCGAGCGCCCGCGCCACCGGCGGGATCGGGTCGTCTTCCTTGACGTCGCCATTCTTGCGCGCCTGCCGGTGCTTCTGGATACGATCCTGCACATCGGCCATGAAGTCGTTGAAATGCACGCGGCGCTTGCGCCGGACCGGCAACAGCTCGAAGAACATGTCCATCAGCATGGTCTTGCCGCGACCAACGCCGCCATGGATGTAGAGACCTTTGACCGGCTCGCGCGGCTGACGCTTGGCCGCGAACAACCAGCCCAGCGCGCTCGATTTATGCGCCAGCCTTTTGGCCGAGATCTCGTCTATCAACCGATCGAGCGCAGCGACGATCCGCTCCTGCGCCGGGTCGCGCTCGGCCGCCCCGCTTTGGACGAGATGCTCGTAGCGCTGCCTGACGGTCGCGTGGGTCTGGATACCGTCGCGCAGATGCATGGGTAAGTCATTCCAGAGCAATCCGGGGGAAACGGTTCCCATCCGGAATTGCGTAAACAGGGGCGGTTTCGCGTTATCTTGTAAGCGAGATCGGCTGCCCGTTGGAAGTCTGGCCGTCGAACTTTTCGCCGCCGGACGAATAGAGCCTGGCCAGCGTGCCGCCGTTTTCGTCGTAAAGCGTCAGCTGCTTGCCGGCGACATTCCACGATTTGATGCCGTCGATCGGCGCCGGGCAGTGCAGCGGACCGGCGCGGTAGCCGGCGCCGAACTTGGTCTGCGGCGTCGCCACCTTGCAGCTCTGCCCGGAGACATTGACGTTCCAGACGCCGGCGACGCTGGCCGCGGTGAGATCGGTGGCGCCGGCGGGCGCCGTGCCGTCCGGCGGCAGCGACGCGACCTGAGTGTTCTTCGGAGCGGTCGGAAATTGCGACGGATCGGCGGCGCCGGGGGAAGCCGGCGGCGGCAGCTGATTCTGCGTCACCGTGCCGGAGGGTGCCGGGGTCAGCGGTGTCGGCTGCTGGTCGTCCATCGACGAGAAGCGCGAAGTCGAGCAGCCGCTCGCAACGAGCGCGGCCAGCGATACGGCCACAAGGCCGGTCCTTGAAAAATGCATTTACCACCTCCGTCGGATCTGGCCGGGGGGAGCCATCCGCGTAATCTCCGCTTCACCAAGACGGCGAAGGTGGCAGAATTTCAACCCGATATGGTTAAAATAGGGTTTTCGAAATGGCTGTTGCAAATTTATCGCAGCGGAGGGCCACAGTCGGGAAGCCGCCGCTGAAAACCTTGTAATCTATTGAAATATCAATATTAAATCCTGGTGCTCGGCACGAACACATAACCATCCGGGCCGACGGTGTAGCATTCGCGCAAGCCATGCGGCTTGTCGATCGAGCCGGCCAGCACGATGTGGCCGAGCGCGGCCGCCTTTTTCTCGGCCGAGTCCGGATCGGCGCCGTAAAGGCGCAGTTCGATACCGGCCCCGCGAGTCTCGGCGCCTGCGGTGACGCCGATCATCGGATTGTCCATATAGGAATGATCGGCGTGCAGCATGAAGATCGAGCCCAACAGCTCGATCGCCGCGAAATCCTCGTCGCCATAGATGATCCGGGCGCCAAGCACGTCGCGGCAGAAAGCCTCCATCGCCGTCAGGTCGGTAACCAACAGGTTGATGCCGACCCCAGGCGGCAGCGAGCGACCGAAATCCTCCGCCTTCATCCACGGTGTCTTGGTTCGCTTCATTACCATGACGATCACCCCTGTCTGCCGATCCTAGACGAGCCCGGCTTCGGCCATTGGCATTCGGCGGCAAAATGCTTGCGCCAGGCCGGCGCGTCCTTATCTCAGGAGACGACACAAGCGGGCGGGAGACAGAATGGCCGCGAGGAAAGGAACCGCCAACCGCTACTACAGCGGGCCGCCCAGCGTTCATTTCGACGGCGCCCTGTTCTTCAATCCCGGCGGCAGGCCGCCCGGGAGCTTCAGCGATCTCCTCAAATGGCAATTCGGCGGCGGGCGGGTGAAATGGCCGGCTTCGGTTCCGAGCCCGTATCCCCCGGCGAAGCCGGACATACGGGTGGAAGGCAGCGCGCTGAGACTCACCATGGTCGGCCATGCTTCGCTTCTCATCCAGACGGCGGGGTTGAATATCCTGACCGATCCGGTCTGGTCGGAGCGCGCCTCGCCTTTCGCCTTCGCCGGGCCGAAGAGGGTCAATGCGCCGGGGATTGCCTTTGCCGACCTGCCGCCGATCGACCTGGTCCTGATCAGCCACAATCACTACGACCATCTCGACCTCGCCACGCTGAAGCGGCTGAGGGAGAGACACGATCCGCTGGTGATCGCGCCGCTCGGCAATGACGCCATCATCGGCCGCGCGGCGCCCGGCATGCGGCTCAGCGTGCATGATTGGGGCGACAGGCTCGATGCCGGCACGGCCGCCATCCATGTCGAACCGGCGCATCACTGGTCGGCGCGCGGCGGGCGCGACCGCCGCATGGCGCTGTGGGCGGGCTTCGTCATCGAGACGATGGCCGGCAATATCTATTTCGCCGGCGACACCGGCTTCCATGACGGCATCAACTACCGGCTGATGGGAGAAAAGCATGGCGGCTTCCGCCTCGCCATCCTGCCGATCGGAGCCTATGAGCCGCGCTGGTTCATGGCGCCGCAGCACCAGAATCCGCAGGAGGCCGTTCAGGGCATGAAGCTGTGCAACGCCGCCTTTGCCGCCGGCTGTCACTGGGGCACCTTCCACCTCACCGACGAGCCGGTCGATGAGCCGGCCCGGAAACTGGCCGAGGCTTTGGCCGCCGAAGACCTGCCGCCGGAGCGTTTCCGTGCCATGCGACCGGGAGAGCTGTGGGACGTGCCGGCCATCTACAAAGGAACCCAAACCGGCCAAACGCGTTGATCGGACGACGCAAACCGCTGGAGCTTCCCCATGATCAGGTGGATCATCATCCTTCTCATCATCGCCGCCGCCGCGAGCCTGCTCGGCATGCCGGCTTTGGCAGGCGCGGCCGCTACCGGCGCGCGCATCCTCATCGGCATCGTGCTGATCATCTTCCTGCTGATCGTGCTCGGCGTCTTCGCGGTAACATAAGCGCGACCACTTGGTCGTCGCTGGCGCGACCACTTGGTCGTCGCTGCACGACCGGTCGCTGCGCGGCCTCTTCTTCGTCGCCGCCAGAGCCACGCCGGACTGGTAATTCCCGCCCGTTTCCGCCATATAGCGCCCAACGGATTGGAACGACCGGTTGGATGGCAAGCAGCGCCCCCTTCGCCAAGATGAACGGCATCGGCAACGAGATCATCGTTGCCGATATGCGCGGCCGCGCCGATAAGGTGACGGCGGCGGCCGCGATCGCCCTCAATGGCGACGCGGCGACGAAGTTCGACCAGATCATGGCGATCCACGACGCGAAGACGCCGGGCACGGCGTATTATATCGACATCCTGAACTCCGACGGTACCAGCGCGCAGGCCTGCGGCAACGGCATGCGCTGCGTCGTGCAGGCTTTGGCCGCCGAGACGGGCAACAAGAGCTTCACCTTCGAGACCCGCGCCGGCGTCCTGAATGCGCAGGAGCATGCGGACGGTCTTATTTCGGTCGACATGGGCAAGCCGCGTTTCGGCTGGCAGGAGATCCCGCTGGCGGAAGAATTCCGCGACACCCGCATGATCGAGCTGCAGATCGGGCCGATCGACGCCCCGGTGCTGCATTCGCCCTCGGCGGTGTCGATGGGCAACCCGCACGCGATCTTCTGGGTCGACAACGACGTCTGGTCTTATGAGCTGGACCGCTTCGGCCCGCTGCTTGAGAATCATCCGATCTTCCCCGAGCGCGCCAACATCACCATTGCCCAGGTGACTTCGCCCGAAACCATGATCATCCGTACCTGGGAGCGCGGCGCCGGCCTCACCAAGGCCTGCGGCTCGGCGGCTTGCGCCGCCGCGGTCGCGGCGGCCCGCACCAGGCGCACCGGCCGCAGCGTCTCGCTGCTCGCGCCCGGCGGCGGCGAGCTCAATGTCGAATGGCGCGACGACGATCACGTCATCCTGACAGGTGCCGCCGAATGGGAATTTTCCGGCAGCTTCGATCCCTCGACCGGCGCCTGGGCCCGCGACACCGAAAGCGCCGCCTGATGTCCGCCCTTCAAAAAGGCGTGGTATCCCAAGCCTCCACCACGACAGGTATCGACGTCGTCACCTTCGGCTGCCGGCTGAACACCTATGAATCCGAAGTGATGCGCCGCGAGGCCGAAAGCGCCGGCCTGGGCGAGCTCAATGGCGGCGCCTTCATCTTCAACACCTGCGCCGTCACCGCCGAAGCGGTGCGCCAGGCCAAGCAGGCGATCCGCAAGGCCCGCCGCGAGAACCCTTCAGCCCGCATCATCGTCACCGGCTGCGCGGCCCAGACCGAGCCGCAGAATTTCGCCGCAATGGACGAGGTGGACCTGGTGCTCGGTAATGAGGAGAAGCTCAAGGCCAACTCCTACCGCGCGCTGCCCGATTTCGGCGTCAACGACACCGAGAAGGCGCGCGTCAACGACATTTTTTCGGTGCGCGAGACGGCAAGCCACATGGTCGACGCCATCGAGGGCCGCGCGCGCGCCTTCGTGCAGGTGCAGAATGGCTGCGACCATCGCTGCACCTTCTGCATCATCCCTTACGGCCGCGGCAACTCGCGCTCCGTGCCTATGGGCGCGGTGGTGGAGCAGGTCAAGCGCCTCGCCGGCAACGGCTATGCCGAGATCGTTTTGACCGGCGTCGACATGACTAGTTTCGGCGCCGACCTGCCGGGCGCGCCAAAGCTGGGAAAGCTGGTGAAGACGATCCTGCGCCAGGTGCCCGACGTGAAGCGGCTGAGATTGTCCTCCATCGATTCCATCGAGGCCGACGACGACCTGCTCGACGCCATCGCTACTGAACAGAGGCTGATGCCGCATCTGCATCTGTCGCTGCAATCGGGCGACGACATGATCCTGAAGCGCATGAAGCGCCGGCATTTGCGCGACCAGTCGATCCGCTTCTGCGAGGACGTGCGCAAGCTGCGTCCCGGCATCGTCTTCGGCGCCGACATCATCGCCGGCTTCCCGACCGAGACCGAGGCGATGTTCGAGAATTCGGAGAAAATCGTTGAGGAATGCGGCCTGACGCATCTCCACGTCTTTCCGTTCTCGCCACGCGAAGGCACGCCGGCCGCGCGCATGCCGCAGGTCCGCCGTGAGGTGGTGAAGACGCGCGCCGCCAGGCTGCGCGCCGCCGGCGAGACCGCCTATCGCCATCATTTGTCGTCGCTCTCCGGCACACGGCAATCGATCCTGGTCGAGCGCGACGGGCTCGGCCGCACCGAAGGTTTTACGCCGGCCGCGATCGACGCCGGCGCGCCCGGCGAGATCGTCGATGCCATGGTCGCCGGCCATGACGGCGCCCGGCTGATTGCGGCCCCGCTTGCCGCGCAAGCCGCCTGAGAACTGCGAGACGTATGGCTGGTTTCTTCAAGAAGATATTTTCGTTCGGCAGGAAAGAGGTCGTCGAGGAGCGCGTCGACGAAGCGCTGCCGCCGATCAAGTGGGACGCGCTGGACGCGCTGAAGCCGGAGACTGAGCCTCAACCGGTTCCCGAAGAGCCGAAGCCCGAGCCTGCTCCATCCATTCCGCCGGTGCCAGAGCCCACCATTCCCGCCGAGCCGGAACCGCTGCCGCAGCCTGAGCCGGAAGAAGAGCCGCAGCCGGCGCCCGAGAAGCCGGAGCCGCCGGCCCCCGAGGAAGTGCCGCCGGCACAACCCGAGCCTTTACCTGCGCCGACGCCCGAACCTGCTCCGCAGGAAGTGCCCGCACCTGCGCCGACGCAACCTGACATCCAGCCTTCGCGTCCGGAACCGCTGCCTGAGCAGCCACCGGTCGAAGTGCCGACGCCGCCTGCCGAAGTCCCGGTCGAAACGCCAGTGCCCATCGAGGTGCCACCAGCGGCGCCGCCCTCTGTGGAACCATCCGCCGAAGCCGTAGCGGAAATCGCGCCTCCTATTCGACAGCCCGCGCCCGTCGAGCTGCAGCCGATCCATGCCGAGATCGCAGCGGAGCCGGAGGCTTTGCCGTCGCCGCCGACACCCGCGCCCTCTGCCGGCAAGGTAACGGTCTCAAAAAAGGTCGAGCAGAAGGCCGAGCCGGTGAAGGCGCCGGAACCGGCGCCGCGGCGCTCCTGGTTCCAGCGCATGCGCGAAGGGCTTGCCCGCTCATCGCGCGAGCTCACCGGCAACATCGCCGGCGTCTTCACCAAGCGCAAATTGGACGAGGATACCCTGCAGGACCTGGAGGACGTGCTGATCCGCGCCGATCTTGGCTTGGAAACCGCGCTGCGCGTCACCGATTCGCTTGCCTCCAGCCGCTACGGCCGCGACGTCTCCGACGTCGAAGTCCGCGCCGTGATGGCGGCGGAGGTGGAGAAGGTGCTGGCGCCGGTCGCCAGGCCGCTCGAGCTCGACCTCAGCCACAAGCCGCATGTCGTCCTGGTCGTCGGCGTCAACGGCACCGGCAAGACCACCACCATCGGCAAGCTGGCCGCCAAGCTCACCGATGGCGGCCTCAAGGTGATGCTGGCCGCCGGCGACACGTTCCGCGCCGCCGCGATCGAGCAGCTCAAGATCTGGGGCGAGCGCACGAAATCGCCGGTCGTCGCCTCCAAGCTCGGCGCCGATGCGGCGGGCCTCGCCTATGACGCCTTCGAGAAGGCGAAGGAGGCCGGCTCCGACGTGCTGATCATCGACACGGCCGGGCGCCTGCAGAACAAGACCGAGCTAATGGCCGAGCTGGAGAAGATCGTGCGCGTGCTGGGAAAGCTCGATCCCGAAGCACCGCACACGGTGCTGCAGACGGTCGATGCCACCACCGGCCAGAACGCGCTGAACCAGGTTGAGATCTTCCGCAACGTCGCCGGCGTCAACGGCCTGGTGATGACCAAGCTGGACGGCACGGCGCGCGGCGGTATTCTGGTGGCGATCGCCGCCAAGCACCGGCTGCCGGTCTATTTCATCGGCGTCGGCGAGCAGGTCGACGACCTTGAACCGTTTTCCGCCAGCGAATTCGCGAGAGCCATCGCCGGCGTGGCTTGAACAAGGCGCGATCTTGCAAGGCCGCCTGCTTTTCGGCCAGATCATGCGCAAGAAGGACTTTTATGAACATCCTCGAACGCGACCCGTCCGATCCACGCCGTAAGCCGATGAATCCCGGATTGAAGTTCCTGCTCGAATTGGGTCCGGGCCTGGTGTTCTTCTTCACCACCATCCGCGGCGAGTGGCTGGCCGAGAAATTCCCGGTGCTCGCCCATCTCGGCGAACCGATCCTGATCGCCACCGCCTTCTTCATGGTGGCCACCGCGCTTTCGCTCGGCGCCTCATGGCTGCTCACGCGCAGCCTGCCGCTGATGCCGCTGGTCTCGGCGATCGTCGTCTTCGTCTTCGGCGCGCTGGCGCTTTACCTGCAGGACAAGACCTTCGCCTTCATGAAGCCGACGATCATCAATTCGCTGTTCGGCGTCACGTTGCTCGGCGGGCTGCTGTTCGGCCGCTCGCTGCTCGGCTACGTCTTCGATTCCGCCTTCCAGCTCGATGCCGAAGGCTGGCGCAAGCTGACCTTCCGCTGGGGGCTGTTCTTCCTGTTCCTCGCCGTGCTCAATGAGGTCGTGTGGCGCAACTTTTCCGAGGCGACCTGGCTTTATTTCAAGGTCTGGGGCACGATCCCGATCACTTTGCTGTTCACCTTCAGCCAGATGCCGCTGATCATGCGCCACTCGCTGGAGGAAAAAGCCAAGGAAGAGAAGGCCGGGAATTAAAGCAATTCCAGGAAAAGAGTGCAGCGGTTTCCGTCCGGAATTGCGCCAAAATGAGGGGCAGCATGGAATTCCTCACCACGCATGACGAGCTGAGGACGATCTACAAGACGCCCCGGCCGACCGACGGCTCGATCCGCAAGGAGCTCAAAGTCCTCGACGGCCATTGCCGATCCTTCATCGGCAAGAGCCCCTTCGTGCTGATCGGCTCCTCCGACGGCGCCGGCAATGCCGACGTGACGCCGAAAGGTGACAAGCCCGGCTTCACCGCCATCCTCGACAACGCCACCATCGCCATTCCCGACCGTCCCGGCAACAACCGGCTGGACACGCTGGAAAACATCATCCGCAACCCATCGGTCGGACTGCTCTTTCTCATTCCCGGCATGAACGAGACGCTACGCGTCAATGGCGACGCCCGCATCACTGTCGACCCGACCTTGCGCGAACGGCTGGCCGTCGACGGCAAGGAGCCGCAGAGCGTGATCCTGGTGACGGTCAAGGCCGCCTATATGCACTGCGCCAAGGCCTTCATGCGCTCCGATCTGTGGAAGCCGGAGACCTGGTACGACCGCGCGACCCTGCCGACCCTCGGCCAGATCATCCGCGACCAGTTGGCGCTCAGCGAAAGCGCCGGCGAGATCGACCGCGAGCTGGACCACGATTACCGCCAGACCATGTGGTAGGCTTGCCGGACGACTCAACCCTTCGTCCGGCTCTCCCTTGACCGAGATCATCGCCATATCGGGCAGCCTGCGCGCCGCCTCGACCAACTCGGCCCTGGTTGCCGCATTGGCTGCCAACGCGCCCGCGGCCTGCCGTGTCCAGGTCTATGATGGCCTCGGCCGCTTGCCGATCTTCAACCCCGACGACGAGGGCGAGCGCACGCCGCCCGAAGCGGCAAAGTTGATCGAGATGATCACCCGCGCAGACGGCGTCATCGTCTCCTGCCCGGAATACGCGCATGGCGTGCCCGGCGGCATGAAGAATGCGCTCGACTGGCTGGTCTCGCGCGACGCGGCGGTGGGCAAGCCGGCGATGCTGGTCCACGCCTCGCCCCGCTCGCTCTATGCGCGGGCAGCGCTTGCCGAGGTCATGCGGACGATGTCCTTCGCGATGTATGAGGAGACGGCGCTGGAGATCGCGCTGCTGGGCAAGAAGCCGGCGGAGGTGGAGGCAATCCTCAGCGAGGACACGAACCGGCAGGCAATGCGCGAGGCGATCGAGGCTTTCGTGGGGTTTGTTGGCGGACGATGAGTGGCGCGTCTTCCCCTTCTCCCCTTGTGGGAGAAGGTGGATCGGCGCGCAGCGCCGAGACGGATGAGGGGTGTTCCAGCGAAGTGAGCCGTTGGGGCCTCGTCGCTGGACGAACGGCGTCGCCAGGCTGGAACACCCCTCATCCGACCTCGCTTCGCGAGGCCACCTTCTCCCACAAGGGGAGAAGGGAGAACCCTACCCCTTCCTCCGCGTCTCGACATCGGTCTTGCCGACATACCAGTCGCGGGCGTTGACCTCCTCGAACACCACCCAGACGTCGTCGTTGCCGAGCCCGGTGGCATCCATGATGGCCGCAGTCACCTTCTTGGCGATGTCAGCCTTCTTGCCGGCCGGATCGGCGGCAATCACTTCCTTGACGATGCGGATGTTGACGAACGGCATTTTTCTCTCCCGCTGATATGCCTCGCTGTCAGTACGTCTTGGCCCCGTTCACCATGAGCCTCACCATGTAGAGCGAGGTGGTGCCGGCGATGTAGAGGCAGTTGAGTTTGTTGCCGCCGAACACGCAGTTGGCGGTCACTTCCGGCACCTTCACCTTGCCGATCAGCGTGCCGTCGGGGTCATAGCAATGGATGCCGTCGGCGGCACTTGTCCAGATGCGGCCCTCCGAATCGAGCCGGAACCCGTCGAACAGGCCTGCGGTGCAGTCGGCGAACACCTTGCCGCCGGAAACCTTCTTGCCGTGCTTGCCGACGTTGAAGACGCGCATATGCGCCGGATTCTTCTCGCCATGCGTGCGGCCGGTGTCGACGACATAGAGCAGGCTTTCGTCGAGCGAGAAGGCGAGCCCGTTCGGCCGCACCATGTCGGTGATGACCGCCTCGACATCGCCGGTCTCGGGATCGACGCGATAGACATTGCAGGCGCCGATCTCGCTTTCGGCCTTGTCGCCCTCATAGTCGGTGTCGATGCCGTAGCTCGGATCGGTGAACCAGATCGAGCCGTCGGAGCGCACCACCACGTCGTTGGGCGAGTTCAGCCGCTTGCCTTTCCATTTGTCGGCGATGGTGGTGACCGAGCCGTCAAACTCCGTCCGGCTGACGCGGCGGCCGGAATGCTCGCAGGTCACCAGCCGGCCCTGCCGGTCGACCGTGTTGCCGTTGGAATTGCCGGACGGCTGGCGGAACACGCTGACGCTCCCGTCGGTTTCGTCATAGCGCAGCATGCGGTTGTTTGGAATATCCGACCAGACGACATAGCGGCCGGCGGCGAACCAGGCCGGTCCTTCTGCCCAGCGGCATCCGGTGAACAGCTTCTCCACCTGCGCGCTACCGTTGAACAGGCGCGCGAAGCGTGGATCGAGAATTTCGTAATAGTCTGCGGCCGCCATGCTTTTCCTCCCGGCATTCACGTGACGGGCGATCAAGCCAGCCCGAAGGCGATCTGGCAAGGCGGCAGTCTGCAATTTGTATGACAAAACGGATGAGAACTGCGTGAAGCGGACCGGTCTCGTATGCCACGCCGGACGCATGGCCCGTTAGCTTGCGGTTAACCGGCTATGCGCTGGCTGCAATGGTGCATTGCAACATCTTTCTTTTGCAATGCATCATTCCTATGTCATGCTGGCAATCGTCAGGGAGGAATAACGAAGAAGGAACCCTGTCATGTTCGACAATCTTGTCTCCCGCGCCCGCGCCACCATGGCCAAGCGCCGCCACTACAACCGCCTCGTCGCCGAAATCGAGAACCTGTCCAGCCGCGATCTCGCCGATCTGCGCGCCGACCGTTCCGAGATGCTCTACCAGATCCACAAGCAGATCTACGGCTGAGCGGCAGGCCGATCGTCCGGCCACTTCGTCATTCTCGGGCTTGACCCGAGAATCCATTCCGCGATTTCCAAGCGTCGCAGCGATGCAGAACGCGCGCTGCGCAAGCGCCGAAATCCAGGCCGCCGCATTCCTCGATCAACGTCACGGAATGGATTCTAGGGTCTGCGCCGCGTCGCTTCGCTCCTTGCTTCGCCCTAGAATGACGACGTAAGCGGCGCGCCTTGACCCAGCGCCGCGTCAACCCGGCGCCGACAGCGCTTTCTCGATCTGCGGCAACAGCAACGCTCTCACGGAGTCGGGCGTCAGTGGCCCGACATGCTTGTAGGCAATCTTGCCGTCCTTGCCGATGACGAAGGTCTCCGGCACGCCATAGACGCCCCAGTCGATCGCCGCGCGTCCGGCCGGATCCACGCCGATCGCTTGGTACGGATCGCCGAGCTCGCCAAGGAAGCGGCGGGCGTTTTCCGGCTGGTCCTTGTAGTTCAGCGCGGCGAGCGTGAAGCGCTTGTCCTGCGAGAGGCCGAGAAGCACCGGATGCTCTTCCCGGCACGGCGCGCACCAGGACGCGAACACATTGACCAGCGTCACCTTGCCGGTAAAGTCTTTTGACGCGAGCCCCGGCAGGCTCGTCCCTTCGAGCGGCGGCAAGTCGGTCTGTGGCGCCGGCAGGCCGATCAGCGCCGAGGGGATTTCCGAGGTGTCGCGGCCCGAGAGAAGCTGCGACAGGAACAGCCCCGCCAACCCCAGGAACACCAAGAGCGGCAGAAGCACGAACAGGCGGCGGCGCGGCGCTTCGGTTTCGAGGCTCATGGCTTGACGGCCTTGTCGGAACGCCGCCGCACCCCGGCCGCTTCAAGTGCCGCAAGCTCACGCCTGCGCGCCCGCTGGTCGAGCAGGATCCAGCCGATCAGACCGGCCAGCACAACGGCGGTGATGGCATAGGCGGCAGTGACGAACAGGGCGTGCGCGCTCATAGCGACCGCTCCCTGCTCGTAGCCATGTCAACCGTTCCGATCATGTCTTTCCATAACCCCGCGTCGGCCGGTCCGCAATTTGCCGTGGTGCCGCAGTGAGGCAACGTCTTCGTCGCCTCAATCCGTCCCGTGCCGCAGCGCCAGCGCCGCCGCCAGTGGACCGAGCACCGCAAGAAACAGCGTCAGCGCGGCAAGAATGAGGAAAGGCTGCAGGAACGGCGCCGGATCGGCCACCGCGCCATAGCTTGCCGAAACGCCGAAGATCAGCACCGGAATGGTCAAAGGCAGCACCAGCACCGAAATAAGCAATCCGCCGCGCGGCAGCGCCACCGCCACCGCGGCGCCTGCCGCGCCGATGAAGGTGATGGCCGGCGTACCGACGAGAAGCGTGAGCGCCGTGGCGCCGATGCCCAGCGGCGCCATATTCATGAACAGGCCGAGCAGAGGTGCCGCGACCACCAGCGGCAGCACGCTGCCCGTCCAGTGCGCCAGGCATTTCGTCAGCACCGTCAGCGCCAGCATGTGGCGGTCGCCGTTCAGCACCAGGAGATCCAGCGAGCCGTCCTCGCGGTCGGCCTGGAACAGCCGGTCGACCCCGAGCAGGCAGGCAAGCAGCGCAGCGATCCACAGGATGGCCGGGCCGATGCGCGACAGGAGGTTGAGATCGGGACCGACGCCGAACGGGATGGTGACGATCACGGCGAGGAAAAAAATCACGCCGATCAGCGCCCCGCCGCCGACGCGGATGGAAAGGCGCATGTCGCGGAGGAAGAGGGCTAGCATGATTTGAGATGCCCGCGCCCAGGCCCCCCTCTCTGGCCTGCCGGCCATCTCCCCCTCAAGGGGGGAGATTGGATGTCGCCTCGGCTTTCGCCAATCTCCAGCGTAGCAAGGCTAGCGAGGCGCCCAAACTGCCGATCTCCCCCCTTGAGGGGGAGATGCCCGGCAGGGCAGAGGGGGGGGCCGTAGAGCACCGACATCAATGACCTACCCTCATTTGCAATTCCTTCGCCCCCTCCAACCCCAGCGGCAGATGCGTCGCCGCAACCACGATCCCCCCATCGTCGAGATGCCTCCGCATCAGCCCCGCGAACCGCTCCTCCGAGGCCTTGTCCAACCCCGCCGTGGGCTCGTCGAGCAGCCAGACCGGCCGGCGGCTCACCAAAAGCTTGGCGATCGACGCGCGTCGTCTTTGCCCCGTCGACAGATAGCCGAAGGGCAGATGCCCGAGACCGGCGAGCGCCACCGTCTCCAGCGCCTCTTCGACGTCCAGCCCCGGCTCGCCCTGGAAGGCGCACCAGAAGCCGAGATTCTCCTCGACGCTGAGCGCCGTCTTCATTGCGTTGAGATGGCCGAGATAATGCGAAGCCGAGGCGACCGTTGGGAAAGCCTCGCCACCGCCCTCGACAAACACCTTGCCTCCGGCGGCCGGCAGCAGCCCGGCGACGATTCTCAGCAGCGTCGATTTGCCCGCGCCGTTCGGCCCGGTGACGATAAGCGCCTCGCCTTTTTCCAGCGCGAAGCTGATGTTGGAGAAAACCGTCTCGCCGCCGCGCTCGCCGCCCAGATTTTCGGCGATCAGCCGCATTCTTGCCCGTCCCGAAAGCACCGTTTCGCGGCGCTCGCCGCCTCACGCAAATTCGTCTTTCGACTGTCTAGAACTATTCCGGGAAATTCTCTATATGCGGTTCATCCGTGCCAGCGGTCGGCGCGGGATCAGAATTAGCGCCGAACCAGCGCACGCGCCGCCTTGAACGGCTCGGGTTGCTTGGGAGCGGACAGCGGAAATGGCCGTACCCGCACCTTTGCGCGTGATTGCATGCCAACGGCGTCCGTTCCCTTTCAGGCTGAACAGACAAGGACGGATCGCCGTGACGAAATCCCTCGACAGTTTCAATTGCCGCCGCACCCTGACCGCAGGTGGGGCGGACTATGTTTATTTCGACCTCGTTGAGGCCGAGAAGAACGGCCTCACCGGCATCGCCCGGCTGCCCTATTCGATGAAGGTGCTGCTGGAGAACCTGCTGCGCAACGAGGATGGCCGCTCGGTCACCAGGGAATCGATCCAGGCGGTCGCCGCCTGGCTGACCGACAAGGGCACCGCCGGCGTCGAGATCGCCTATCGCCCGGCCCGCGTGCTGATGCAGGATTTCACCGGCGTTCCGGCCGTCGTCGACCTCGCCGCCATGCGCGACGGCATCAAGGCGCTCGGCGGCGACCCGGAAAAGATCAATCCGCTGGTGCCGGTCGATCTCGTCATCGACCACTCCGTCATCGTCGACGAGTTCGGCACGCCGATGGCCTTCGCCCGCAATGTCGAGCTCGAATATGAGCGCAACGAAGAGCGCTACAAATTCCTCAAATGGGGCCAGCAGGCCTTCCGCAACTTCCGCGTCGTGCCGCCCGGCACCGGCATCTGCCACCAGGTCAACCTCGAATATCTCGGACAGGTGGTGTGGACCAATTCGGAGGACGGCGAAACCGTCGCCTATCCCGACACCTGCGTCGGCACCGATTCGCACACCACCATGATCAACGGCCTCGGCGTGTTGGGCTGGGGCGTCGGCGGCATCGAGGCCGAGGCCGCGATGCTCGGCCAGCCGGTCTCCATGCTTTTGCCCGAGGTCATCGGCTTCCGCCTCACCGGCAGGCTCAAGGAAGGCGTCACCGCCACCGACCTGGTGCTCACCGTCACCCAGATGCTGCGCAAGAAGGGTGTCGTCGGCAAGTTCGTCGAGTTCTTCGGCCCCGGCCTCTCCAACATGACGCTGGCAGACCGCGCCACCATCGGCAACATGGCGCCGGAATATGGCGCCACCTGCGGCTTCTTCCCGGTGGACTCCGAAACCATCCGTTACCTCACCATGTCCGGCCGCGAGGAAAACCGCATCGCGCTGGCCGAGGCCTACTCCAAGGCGCAAGGCATGTGGCGAGACGCCGGCTCGGCCGACCCGGTCTTCACCGATCTGCTCGAGCTCGACCTCGGCGATGTGGTGCCGTCGATGGCCGGCCCGAAGCGTCCCGAGGGCCGCGTCGCCCTGCAGGACATCCCCGCCGGCTTCGCCAAGGCGATGGAGACCGAATACAAGAAGGCAGCCGAGATCTCGAAGCGCTACGCCGTCGAGGGCACCGATCACGATCTCGGCCATGGAGACGTCGTCATCGCCGCCATCACCTCCTGCACCAATACCTCGAACCCGAGCGTGCTGATCGGCGCCGGCCTGCTGGCCCGCAACGCCAACCGGCGCGGCCTGAAGCAGAAGCCGTGGGTGAAAACCTCGCTGGCGCCGGGCAGCCAGGTGGTGGCCGAATATCTCGAAAAGTCCGGCCTGCAGAAGGAGCTCGACCAGATCGGCTTCAACCTGGTCGGCTTCGGCTGCACCACCTGCATCGGCAATTCCGGCCCGCTGCCGGCGCCGATCTCGAAGACCATCAACGACAAGGGCCTGATCGCCGCCGCGGTCTTGTCCGGCAACCGCAACTTCGAAGGCCGCGTCTCGCCGGACGTGCAGGCGAACTACCTCGCCTCGCCGCCGCTGGTCGTGGCGCATGCGCTGGCCGGCACGGTGACCAGGGATCTGACGACCGAGCCGCTCGGCGAAGGCAGCGACGGCAAGCCGGTCTATCTCAAGGACATCTGGCCGACCTCGGCCGAGATCCAGGAGTTCATCGAGAAGAACGTCACCCGCGAGCTGTTCGCCCGCAAATATGCCGACGTCTTCAAGGGCGACGCCTATTGGCAGAAGGTCAAGGTGCCTGAAGGCCAGACTTACGCCTGGGACGACCACTCGACCTATGTGCAGAACCCGCCCTATTTCGCCGGCATGGGCCGCGCCTTCGGCAAGATCGGCGACATCAAGGGCGCGCGGGTGCTCGGTCTCTTCGGCGACAAGATCACCACCGACCACATCTCGCCGGCCGGTTCGATCAAGGCCGCTTCGCCGGCCGGCAAGTATCTCACCGAGCATGGCGTCGGCGTCGCCGACTTCAACCAGTACGGCACGCGGCGCGGCAATCATGAGGTGATGATGCGCGGCACCTTCGCCAACATACGCATCCGCAACCACATGCTGGGCGAGAACGGCCGCGAAGGCGGCTACACGATCCACTATCCTTCGAAGGAGGAGATGTCGATCTACGACGCCGCCATGGAATACAAGCAGGAAGGCGTGCCGCTGGTGATCTTCGCCGGCGTCGAATACGGCAACGGCTCCTCCCGCGACTGGGCGGCCAAGGGAACGAATCTCCTTGGCGTCCGCGCGGTCATCGCCCAGTCCTTCGAGCGCATCCACCGATCCAACCTGGTCGGCATGGGCGTCATCCCCTTTGTCTTCGAGGACGGCACCTCATGGGCCTCGCTCAATTTGAAGGGCGACGAGCTGGTCGAGATCGACGGCCTGGACACGATCAAGCCGCGCCAGAAGATGGTCGCCAAGGTGACCTTCGGCGACGGCACGGTGAAGAACGTGCCGATCGTCTGCCGCATCGATACGCTGGACGAGCTCGACTACTTCAAGAATGGCGGCATCTTGCAGTACGTGCTGCGGGATCTCGCTGCTTAACAGCAGCAAGGGAGTAGGGCTTAGGCAGTAGGGAAACAGGACACCTACTGCCTACTGCCTACTGCCTACTGCCTACTGCCTACTGCCTTCGCCTTCCCAACCTCGCCGTCGCCAGCAGTCCCGCGGCAATGAAAGCCAGTTTGGTCGAAGCATTGGCCGGCTCCGCCCAAAGTCCAGGCCCCGTCCGCTCGCAATAGAGATCGACTGGGGCCAGGAGAGTTTGCCACATGGCGAGGACGCTGCTCCCGAATCGAACCGCGCCGTGAAATGCAATCACCCCGGCTATTGCGCCCTTACCTGCTGCCGCAACATCAAAAATTTCACCGCAACGTGACTTCCCGTTGACTGGCGCTTCTGCCACATATTTTGGCAATCAGAACAAGGCCGGCGTCACCGGCGGGAATTGGAAAGTCATGGCAATTCAAGGACGATTGCGGCTTGCGGCACTGGCGCTGGCCCTCACCGCGTTGGGCGGCGCGGCCCTTGCAGCCGAGCCCGCCAAGGCCGTGACCGGCAAGCCTCAGACCGACAAGCCCTTGGGCGTGATCGAATTGTTCACCAGCCAGGGCTGCAGTTCCTGTCCGCCGGCCGACGAGTTCTTTGCTGAGCTCGCCGGCAAGGACGACATCATCGCGCTCGCCTACCACGTCAATTACTGGGACTATCTCGGCTGGCAGGACACGCTGAGCACCAAGGAAAACACCGAGCGCCAATATGACTATATGCGCGCCTTCGGCAGCCGCTCGGTCTACACGCCGCAAGCCGTCATCAACGGCCGCAGCCACGTCAACGGCGCCAGCCGCAAGGATGTCGACGGCGCCTTGGCCCGGATGGACCGGACCGGCGAGGGCATGCGGGTCGGCATCAAGGTGAGCCGAACCAGCGACCGCGTCATGATCGACGCGGGCGACGCCGGCAACGGCCCGAGCGACGCCCATGTTGTGATCGTCTATTTCGATCCGCCGCAGACGGTGAAGATCGGCCAGGGCGAGAACAGCGGCCGCAGCCTGACCTACTGGAACGCCGTTTCCGACATCCAGACCGCCGGCATGTGGCACGGCAAGGCGCAGCGTTACGAACTGCCGATGACCGAGATCGCCAAGAAGGGCGGCTGCGCGGTGCTGCTGCAGTCGGTCGGCAAGGACGGCATGCCGGGGCCGATCCTCGGCGCCGCCTTCATCCGCAAGCCGGACCGGCTTTAGCTCCCCGTTCTAGCAATTGGCTTTTCGTCCGCTAGCGCGGACCGCTTCTCACCACAAGGCAGGCAATCTCTGGGAGTTCGGATAGCCGGCATGGCCTTGATCGGCGTGATTGATCGGCTGAAGGCTTGATTGCCAGGTGGTTCCCCCAATCCGTCGCTGCTTCGCAGCGCCACCTTTCCCCCCTCCGGAGGGAAAGGA
>NZ_JAIUHP010000031.1:0-38227 GCF_020165175.1 Mesorhizobium sp. CA16 | reverse complement strand
ATGTCCGGCAGGACAGAGGGGGGTGGGCGGGAACGCGGCGCTGCCGGCTAAAACGGACCACTCCCATGAACTGGGATGACGTCCGCATCTTCCTTGCAGTCGCCCGCGCCGGCCAGATCCTCGGTGCCGCCAAGCGCCTGGAGCTCAACCACGCCACCGTCTCGCGCCGCATCGCCGCGCTCGAAGAGGCGCTTCGCACAAAGCTCTTCCGCCGCCTGACCACCGGCAGCGAGCTGACGCCGGCCGGCGAGCGCTTCCTCGACATAGCCGAGCGCATGGAAGGCGACATGATCGCAGCGCGCTCGACCATTGCCGGCGAGGGCGACGATGTTTCGGGCACGGTGCGCATCGGCGCGCCGGACGGATTTGGCGTCGCCTTCCTGGCAAAGCGGCTGGGCGAGTTGACTGCGCTGCACCGCGAGCTCACCATCCAGCTGGTGCCGGTGCCGCGGTCCTTCTCCCTGTCGCGCCGCGAGGCCGATATCGCGATCACCGTCGAGCGGCCGAGCGAAGGGCGGCTGGTGGCGGGCAAGCTGGTCGACTACACGCTCGGCCTGTTCGCCTCCCGCGCCTATGCCGAAGCCAACGGCCTGCCGAAAGCGCCGGCCGAGCTCGGCCGGCACACGCTGATCGGCTATGTGCCGGACCTCATCGTCAGCCCCTCGCTCGACTATGCTGCCGAGTTCAGCCCCGAATGGCGCACCAGCTTTGCCATCTCCTCGGCGCTTGGCCAGGCCGAAGCGGTGCGCTCCGGCGCCGGCATCGGCATCCTCCACACTTTTGTCGCCCATTCGATGCCGGAGCTGGTGCCGGTCGACATCGTCGCGCCCATCCGCCGCGCCTATTGGCTGGTCTATCATGAATCGGTGCGGCCGCTGCGCCGCGTGCAGCTGGTCGCCAACTTCATCACCAAGGCCGTGGAACGCGAGCGCGGCCTTTTTGTCTAGAACACGATCTAGGACCGCTTGACCAGAACGTTCCCGGGACAGAAATCTGACCGGTGTTCGCGTTGACAGATGGTATGCCTTGGAGATTGGCCGAAACGGTCCGGCCTCGTCATCCACGGGCGGAGCAAGGAGCGAAGCGACGCGCGCAGACCCGAGGATCCATTCCGTGTCGCATGAGCGCTGCCGCGGTGCAGAATTCTGCTCAGCTGCACTCTTTGATCAGAATCACGGAATGGATTCCAGGGTCTCCGCGACGCCGCTCCGCGGCTGCTCCGCCCTGGAATGACGAGGTTGAGAGGCTTCAGCCAATTCCCAACGTCTGCGCTGATTCACCGAAATGGACGGTGAAAATCTTGCCGCTGACAAGCCCGCAACCCTTCAAATGCCTGCAGTGAGGAATTAATCCGCGTCGAGCACGAAGGAACTCACGATCTTGTCGGCCTCGTCCGCAAGCGGCGCCCATTTGCGCTCTACCTCTTCGGAGTTGTCGCCCGCGACCCCGCAATCGACGAAGCCGTAATGCGAGCTGCGCAGCGTCAGCGCGATGCGGGAATGGCCGTAGAAGCTGACATTCTCGTCGGCATAGTGGAAATCCATCTCGGCTATGCGCACCGGATAGCCGTCCGGAAAATGCGCCAACCTGTCCTGGCGGAAGGCGGCCGACTGATAGGCGACGCCGACCATGGTCTGCCAGTTGCTCACCTTCCAGTCTTCCTCCATGAACGCCCTAACATCGGGCGGATTGTCGGGAGCGGTCGGATCATAGGCATTTTCCGACACGCGGCAGGTGAGCCCTCCTTCGCCGGATTTGATCTTGAGCCGAATGGTGTTGTCAAAGGCGGTTTCGCTCGCCCATTGCTCGGGATAGGTCAGCGAAAAGCCGTGCTCCTTGTCGTGAACGGTTTTGTCCGCTGCCAGCGCCGCCGGGGCGCAGGTCAGACAGGCGGCCGCCGCAAAAAGAAAAAGACGCATCCGAAGTCCCCTCGCTGCGGCCGACTTTATCACAGGCAGTTGGTCGCCGCCGCCTTGCCAGCGCCAGGCTCTACCGGCTGCTGTTCAGCGGCAGCTGGGTCATGGAGGCGTTCTGAGCCGAGCCCGCCGAAGCAACTGCAAAGCCCCTCAGATAGGTTTGAGATACCGCTCCGGACTGAGGTCGCGCGCGTTGATCTCCGGCACCCGGTTGGACATGATGTCGGCCAGCACCTTGGCCGAGCCGCAGGCCATGGTCCAGCCGAGCGTGCCGTGGCCGGTGTTGAGATAGAGGTTGGCAACCTCGCTTTGCCCGATCAAGGGCGGTCCATCCGGCGTCATCGGCCGCAAGCCGCACCAGAAGCTCGCCGCCTTGAGATCGCCGCCGCCGGGGAAGAGATCGCCGACCGAGTGTTCGAGCGTGCGGCGGCGCGATTCCTGCAGGCGAAGGTCGTAGCCCGAAATCTCCGCCGTGCCGCCGACCCGGATGCGGTCGCCGAGTCTGGTGATCGCCACCTTGTAGGTCTCGTCCATGACGGTCGACACAGGCGCGGCCTCGGCATTGTCGATCGGCACGGTGATCGAATAGCCCTTGACCGGATAGACCGGTATCGGCCGCCCCAGCGAGCGCATGAACTGCGCCGAATAGCTGCCCATCGCCATCACGAAGGCGTCCGCGGATTTCCATCCGCCCTCCGTGAGGACGTTGGTGAGGCGATTGCGGTTCCTGACGATACGCCGGATGGTCGAGCCGTATTCGAAGATCACGCCGCACGCCACGCACAGTTCTGCGAGCTTATCGGTGAACATCTTGCAGTCGCCGGTCTCGTCGCCCGGAAGCCTGAGGCCGCCGACGAATTTCTCACGCACCGCCGCGAGGGCCGGCTCGGCGGCGATACAGCCGTCGCGGTCGAGGATCTCGTAAGGCACACCGTATTTCTTCAGCACCTCGACGTCGCCGCCGGTGCCGTCGAGCTGCTTTTGCTTGCGGAACAGCTGCAGCGTGCCTTTGGTCCGTTCGTCGTAAGTGATGCCGGTCGCCTCTCGCAGCGCCTTCAGCGTGTCGCGGCTGTATTCGGCAAGCGGCACCATGCGCGATTTGTTGAGCGCGTAGCGCTCGGCCGTGCAGTTGCGCAGCATCTTGAGGAGCCAGGTCCACATATTCGGGTCGAAGGCCGGCCGCACGACCAGCGGGCCGTACTTCATCAACAGCCATTTGACGGCTTTGACCGGGATACCGGGCCCGGCCCAGGGCGAGGCATAGCCCGGCGATACTTCGCCGGCATTGGCGAAGCTGGTTTCGAGCGCCGGCCCCGGCTGGCGATCGTAGACGGTCACTTCATGACCGGCCTCGGCGAGGAAGTAGGCGGTGGTGACCCCGATCACGCCGCCGCCCAGCACGATAACTTTCATCCAAGGCTCCCTCAAAGGCCGATCATGCCGCCCGAGGCATGGCCATTCCCTGTCTGCCGGATTTTGCAGCACTCGCCAAGGGCCGCGTTATCCGCCGATGTAACGGCGGTGAAAGCGCGCGCCCAGGCTGGTCAATATCTCATAGCCGATGGTACCGGCATGGCCGGCCGCGTCGTCGACGCTTTGCGACGGACCGATGAGCTCGACGAGGTCGCCTTCGCCGAGCCTACCTGCCGGAAGCGCCGAAATGTCGAGGATAATCGAGTCCATCGACACGCGCCCGACGAAGGGCAGTCGCACGCCCTCGAACCAGGCGGCCGAAGCGGCGCGACGGTGCCAGCCGTCGCCATAGCCCAGCGAAATGGTCGCGAGATCGAGCAGCCCGTCCGCCTGGTGGGTATGGCCATAGCCGATGCCGGTGCCGGCGCCGACCTGCCGCGTCTGCGCCACCTTGGCTTGCAGCCGTATGACCGGCAGCATCGGATTGGGTGCGTGTGGTGTCGGGTTGACGCCGTAGAGCGCGGCCCCCGGGCGGGCAAGATCATAGTGATAGGCCGGCCCGAGAAAGATGCCGGACGAGTTGGCCAAGGAGGCGGGCGCCGCGGGCAGCATCCTGCGCAGCCTTTCGAATTCGTGCCGCTGCCTCTCGTTCGCCGCCTGTTGCGGCTCGTCGGCGCGGGCGAGATGGCTCATGACAAAACGAATGTCGACGCCATCGAAGGCGCCGGTCTCCCCCGCGACCGCCTCGACTTCCGCCGGCGCCATGCCGAGCCTTGCCATGCCGCTGTCGACCTGGATGGCGGCGGCAAGGCTTTGGCCCATGCCTCGCGCGGTCTCGCGCCAGGCCTTAAGCTGCATGGCGCTGTTGATGACCGGGCAAAGCCCGGCCGCCGCGGCTTCCGATTCAGAACCCGGAGGCAGCCCGTTCAGCACGGAGATGTCCGGCCCCGGGCCGATCGCCTTGCGCAGCGCGATACCTTCGCCGAGCAGCGCGACGAAGAAGATGTCGCAGCCCTCTTTCGCCAGCGCCGAGGCCACCTGGGCGGCGCCAAGTCCGTATCCGTCAGCCTTGAGCACCCCGGCGCAGCGGACGCCGTCCAGCCGCGCCTTCAGCCGGCGGTAGTTTTCCCGGATGGCGCCGAGGTCGATCGTCAGGATCGCGCCGGCGGCGGCCTCGCTCACGGTCGAACCACTGCTTGCATCATGTGCCGGAAACCCGCGTCCGGTGTCGTCGCTCATGGCGACCCCCGCTCATTGCATCGGCAATCAATACGGCCATGGGGCGGCCGCGACAACCGGGACAGATGGCGGCCGCTCAAGGGACGAGATGCTGGAATGCCGCGACCACCTGCTCATAGACCTTGCGCTTGAACGGCACGATCAGGTCGGGCAGCTCCCGCATCGGCCGCCAGGCCCATTCATCGAACTCGGCCTTATGGCCACCGGGAGGCGGATTGATCTCGATCTCGCCTTCGTCGCCCTCGAAGCGGTAGGCGAACCATTTCTGCGTCTGGCCGCGATAGCGGCCCTTGAAGGCGACGCCGACCAGATGCTCCGGCAGGTCGTAATTGATCCAGCGCGGCGCCTCGGCCAGCAGCGACACGCTGCGCATGCCGGTCTCCTCGTAGAGCTCGCGCCCGGCGGCCTCGATCGGCTCCTCGCCCTTGTCGATGCCACCCTGCGGCATCTGCCAAAGCTGCGTCGTGCCGGCGAACTCGCTGTCCGGTTCGGCGATGCGGTGCCCAACCCAGACCAGGCCGGCTTTGTTGAGGATCATCAGCCCGACGCACGGACGGTAAGGCAGCGTTTCGGGATCGATCGTCTTGGCCATGGGGGCAGCGTTCCGTGTGAGTAGTGAGTAGTGAGTAGTGAATGGTGACGGCATTAAAAACCGTGGCGCGGCACTGAAAATCTTCTACTACTTACTACTTACTACTTACTACTTACTACTTACTACTTACTAATCACTATTCACCACTGACCATTCACACAGCTAGCCTTTTTGCGGATCGATCGCCACCGCCGAGATCGGCACGATCTCGATGCCGCGCTTCTTCGCTTCGGCGATCCACGAGGTCACCGTGTCGACGGTGATATCGAAGGCCGAACCGATGCCGACGGCGCTGCCCTTGGCCCGCGCCGTCGCTTCGAGGCTGTCCAGCTTCTTTAGGATTTCGCCGCGATCCTGCACGGCATCGATCGCCATGTCGCCGGCGACGAATGGCACGCCATCCTTCAACGCCAGGTCAGGCGCCACACTGCGCGATGACGAGCCATCATCGATATAGGCAAGCCCCCGCTTGCCGAGCTCGGCCATCAACGGTTCCATCGCCGAGGCGTCGGCCGAGAAGCGCGCGCCCATATAGTTCATGACCCCGGTATAGTTGGTCGTGCGCGACAGGGCCCAGTGAAGGCTCTTCAGGTTCTCGTCCGGGCTGGCCGCGACAGTCAGCGTGTTGCGGCCGGGATTGACGTTCGGATAATCGAACGGCTCGAGCGGCACCTGCATGACGATCTCATGCCCGCTTTGCCTTGCCGTCTGCATCCAGCGGCCGATGCTGTTGCCTTGCGGCGCGAAGGCCAACGTCACTTCGGCCGGCAGCTTGGCGATCGCCGCCTGCGTGCCGGTCTGCGACACGGCAAGTCCGCCGATGACGATCGCCACCCGCGCCCCGCGCGCGCCTGACCAAGGCCGCGCATAAACGTCGAACGGCCGCCGGCCGTCGGCGCTGCGGATCGGCAGCGGTCCGGTGTCGCCGGCCTCGATCAGCGCCCTGTCCGGGATATGGGCGACCTTGAGGTTCTGGCCGAGCGTCGACGGATCGCGAATCACGATCGCGGCCTTCGGCGGGCCGTCGCCTTCTTCGGTCTGGACGTGGATGATCTGCGGGCCGCCGCTCTTCATCGGCGTGCTGGCCTGTGGCGCCGCCGCCATCGGAGCCGGGGCGGGCTCCGCTGTTGCCGCAGGAGCAGCCTCGGCGGTGATCTTCGGCGTGGAGACGGCGACTTCTTCCGGCTTGCGGAACGGCCTTTCACGCAGCGCAATAGCGCCGGAAACACCGATCACGCCAAGCGCGGCCAGCACCGCGATGAGCGAGCCGGAGCCGATGCCGCGCGAGGCCTTGCGCTGAGGCCGGATGGTCTGTCCGAGCGGGCGTTCGATGTCCTTGCCGATCTCAGCCAAGTCGTGTTTCCCCGGAAGCACGCCAGGGTCACGTTTTTCGTGACATCTCGCGTGAACTTCGCAATCGCCGGCGCGGTACCCAGACGCGTGGCGCCCCGACCGCGGTCCTCGAATCAAACTGCCGGAACCTCGCGGCCCCGGCAGCATTGCATTGCTTCTCGCAGCCGGCCAGAGCCGGACCGCATTACTGGTTCAGCACGGCCTTGTCCGGGTTCGGCGGGAACGACGGATCGGTCTTTTCGCCGCGCAGAAGCTGCTCGGCATAGATCAGCTGCAGGTCGTTCTTCGGATCCGGCGGCACATAGGCGGCCGAGCCCGAGCCGGTGGAGCTCTCGTCGGCGCCCTTGATGTGGCCCTTGAGGTCGGATTCGCCGCGGGTCAGGTCGCGGCCCTGCAGATCCGGGGGCAACGGCTGGTCGACCTTGATGTCGGGCGTGATGCCCTTGCCCTGGATCGACTTGCCCGACGGCGTGTAATAGAGCGCCGTCGTCAGCCTGAGCGCGCCGTTCTCGCCGAGCGGGATGATGGTCTGCACCGAGCCCTTGCCGAAGGACTGCGTGCCGACCACCGTGACGCGGCGCAGGTCCTGCAGCGCGCCGGCGACGATTTCCGAGGCGCTCGCCGAGCCGCCATTGACCAGCACGATCATCGGCTTGCCGTTGATGTCGTCGACCTGCTTCGGCTTGGCGTCGAAGCGGGTGACGTCCTTCGGATCGCGGCCGCGCGTCGAGACGATCTCGCCGCGCTTGAGGAAGGCGTCCGACACGCTGACCGCCTGGTCGAGCAGGCCGCCCGGATTGAGGCGCAGGTCGAGCACATAGCCCTTCAGCTTATCGTTCGGCACCTGTTTCTTGATGTTCTCGATGGCGTTCTCGAGATCGTCATAGGTCTTCTCGGTGAAGGAGGTGATCTTCATGTAGCCGATGTCGTTCTCGACCCGGTACTTCACCGCCTTGACCTTGATGATGTCGCGCACCACCGTCAGCTCGATCGGCTTGTCGGCGCCCTGGCGCAGGATGGTGAGCTTGATCGGCGTGTTGACCGGCCCGCGCATCTTCTCGACCGCGTCGTTGAGGGTGAGGCCGCGAACCTCCTCGCCGTCGATCTTGGCGATATAATCACCGGAAAGCACGCCCGCCTTGGCGGCCGGCGTGTCGTCGATCGGCGTGATCACCTTGACGAGGTCGTTTTCCATGGTGACCTCGATGCCGAGGCCGCCGAACTCGCCCTTTGTCTGCACGCGCATGTCCTGCGCCTGCTCGGCATTCATGTAGGAGGAGTGCGGGTCGAGCGAGGACAGCATGCCGTTGATGGCGTTCTCGACCAGCGATTTGTCGTCCGGCGGCGTCACGTAATTGGCGCGCACGCGTTCGAAGATGTCGCCGAAGATCGCCAGCTGCTTGTAGGTTTCCGAACCCGCAGCATTCGCCGCCGAACCCGGTGCGCCGTAGACCAGGCTCATTGCCGATGCGCCCATCAGCGCGCCGGCAAACAGAAGCGACAGTTTCCGCATCATTTCACGTCCTTCCAGAAAATCGGTCCGCCCACCATGGGGCCGGATCGACGGGTTTTCCATCTTTGCGGAACTCAACATAGAGTTCCAGCGCCGCATTTCCATTTCGCGAGGCCGAGGTGCTTGCCACCCGGGCCTCTCCCATCGCGCCGATCGGCTCTCCTGCGAGCACCGACTGTCCGGTCGCGACGCTGATTCTGCTCATCCCCGCCAGAACGACATGATACCCGTCGCCTGCGTTGAGGATCAAGAGTTGACCATAGGAGCGAAACGGCCCCGCATAAAGCACGTTTCCATCCGCCGGCGCGGTGACGATGGCTCCCGATTGTGTCGCAACCATGTCGCCTTGCATCGCCGCGCCATTGCCGTCGTCGGCGCCGAAACGCAGCTTGATCTTGCCGATGACCGGCAACGCGATCTGGCCTTGCAATGCCGAGAACGGCGCCGATCCCGTGAGACGGTTCGCTTCCGGCACCGGCAGCGCAGCGAGCTCGGTGGTCGAGGCCGTGGTGTCGTTGTCCGCCGATTTGCGCTCGCCCGCCTTGGCCTGGTCCTGCGCCTTGCGCGCCTTGTCGGCCTCCAGCGAGGCGATCAGGTCCTTGAGGCTGCTCGCCTTCGCCGCCAGCTGCTGCGAGTGCTGCTGCTCTGCCGCCATCGCGGCCTGGGTGTCGGCCTGCAGCTTCTTCTTGGCCTCGAGCAGCATGGTGAGCCGCTTCTTCTCCGCCGTCTGGTCGGTGACGGCGGTGGCGAGCCTGGCCCGCTCGGCCTCGATCGAGGCCGTCACACGCGTCTGCTCCTTGAGATCGGCCATCAGCCGGTCGGTCTGCTGGCGCAGTTCCGGCACCACGGCGCCGAGCAGGATGGCGCTGCGCACCGACGACAGCGCATCCTCGGGCTTGACCAGGATCGCCGGCGGCGGATTGAGCCCCATGCGCTGCAATGCGCCGAGCACTTCGGCCAACACGTCGCGCCGCGCCATCAGCGAGGCGCGCAGCTTATTTTGCTCGGCCTTCAGCCCTTCGAGCTTGGCGCCGATATCCTCGATGTCCTGACCGAGCTTCTGCTCCGTCATCGCCGACTGGATGAGCGCCGCGGTGATCGAAGCATAGTCCTTGCGCACCGAAGCGATGTCGGCGGCGAGCTTGCCCAGCCGCTCCGACGAGAGCGTGATCTCCTTGGAAACCTGCTCGTATTCGGCCCGGCTCTGATCCGGGTCGGGCGCTAGGTCGAGCGAATTTGCGGCCGCCTGGACCGGACCGAGCGCGACCAGGGCGGCGACAAGGGTCAAGCCGCAGCGGATGCGCCAGGCGCGCGTAATCGGGTACCAGCCTTCAGACATCAGGCCTCTAACCTATCCGCCGCTTCGTTAACGAACCATCAACCATGTTGGAAGCGCCGCTCAGAGCAATTCCAGGAAAGTGCGTAACGGTTTTCCGTCCGGGATTGCGTAAAACAGAATACCCCGTTGCCGCGCGATTGAGGCAGAAATCCTGGCGTGGGCCGGCAATCCCCAGCTTCTTGGCCGTCGAGCCATTCACGATCGATGATACGGGTGACCCGCCAGGATCGTCGCGATCCGGTAAAGCTGCTCGCCCAGCATGACGCGCACCAGCTGGTGCGGCCAAGTCAGCGCGCCGAAGGATAGCGTAAGATCGGCTTGCTCGCGCAAGGATCTGTCATGGCCGTCGGCGCCACCGATCGCGACGACCAGCGCCTTGCGGCCGCCGTCGCGCAACTGGCCGATGCGGGCGGCCAGGTCTTCCGAAGAAAGCGACTTGCCGCGTTCGTCGAGCAGGATGAGAACGGTGCCGGACTGCAATTGCGCCTGCAGCTTCTGGGCTTCCTCACGGCGGCGCTCGTCGGCGCTCTGTCCGCGGCTCTCGGGGATTTCGACAATGCCGGCAAACTCCAGCCCGACCGCGGGCCCGCTCTTGGCGAAGCGCTCGAAATAGCGGTCGGCGAGTTCTCTCTCGGGGCCGGTCTTCATCCGGCCCACGGCATGAACGGTGATCTTCATCCTCGCCCCGGCGAGCTTGTCCTAACGCGCACCGTGACGGTTCACGGCACGCGGATCAGGCTCAGTGCAAGGTTTCTTCCTCGAGATCCGGCGCCTGCCACATCTTTTCGAGATTGTAGAATTCGCGGACTTCGGGGCGGAAGACGTGGACGATGATGTCGCCCGAATCGATCAGGACCCAGTCGGCGCTGGCCAGCCCCTCGACGCGCGCATTGCCGAGGCCGGCATCCTTCAGCGCCTTGAGGAGATGATCGGCGACAGCCGAGACATGACGGTGCGATCGGCCCGAGGCGATGACCATATAGTCGCCGAGGCTCGATTTTCCCTGGATGTCGATTGAGACGATGTTTTCGGCCTTGGAGTCTTCCAGACTGGCAAGGACTGTGTCGATGGCGAGGGACGCGGCGTCGTTTCCGCTGATCCCTGCCGGCGAAGGCATGATGTCAGCCTTCTTCCGCAGTGCTGTCCTCAGTGTGTTTCCTTTCCCAACAAGAACAACCAAATCACCAGGCAAATCAGGTGACACCACTTAGATAGGCAGAGTTCCGTTGCAGTTTCAAGACGGGCGCCTTCGAAGCGTGATCTCCGCGCGACGTTGAGGAGGCGCTCCGCCAAGCCGCAAAAGGCGGGAACCGATGCCAGACGCACGGGTTATCGGCGCATTGACCAACGGGATACCCGCCATGCCCACCGACCCGCAAAGCGCCCTCATCACCATCCAGGCCGGACTTGCGCAGCTGAGCACGCTGATCGTCTCCTATTCCTTCTCGGCCGTCGGCGCCGTCATCCTCCTGGTTGTCGGGTATCTCGTGGCCGGGCTTGCCGAGCGCTCGATCTATGCCGGCCTCGGCCACATCCACGGCTTCGATGAGACCTTGCGGCATTTCTTCTCGCAGGTCGTGCGTTACGCCATCCTGATCCTTGTCGTCATCATGGTGCTCGGCCAATTCGGCGTGCAGACCGCCTCCATCATTGCGGCAATAGGCGCTGCCGGCCTGGCCATCGGGCTGGCGCTGCAAGGCACGCTGCAGAACATCGCCGCCGGCATCATGCTTCTGGCGCTCAGGCCCTTCCGCATCGGCGAATATGTCGAGGTCGGCGCGATTGCCGGCACCATCGAGGAGATCGGTCTCTTCGCCACCAAGCTGCGCTCCGTCGACGGTGTCTATGTGATGGCGCCCAATTCGACGCTGTGGAACCAGCCGGTGCGCAATTTCACCCGCAACGGCGTGCGGCGCACCGACGTCACCTTGAGCATCGGCTCGTGGAATGACATCGACCGCGCGCAAAAGACGCTGCTTGCCATCGCCGCCGCCGAAAAGCGCATCCGGCGCGAACCGGCGCCGATCGCCTTCGTGGCCAATCTCGGCGACACCACCGTTTCACTCACCTTGCGCTACTGGACGTCGGCCGCCGACTATTTCTCGACCCAGATCGACATGACCAAGCGCGCCAAGCAGGCTTTCGATACCGAGGGCATCTCGATCCCGCTGCCGCCTCCGGAAATGCCGGCGCCGGAGGCGCGCAAGCAATAGTCTCACCGGTTCTTCAGTGCCGGTTCTTCACTTGGAAGTGACCGACTCATCCTGCGCGAAGGCAAGCTCCACCGGCAGGGGCGTCTGCGCCGACATCGGCGCGAAACTGCCGCTTATGGCCGCGGGTGTCGGCCGGCCGGCCATCACGCGCCACAGCACGAACAGGCAGAAGGCCGATGCGATGACGATGCCGACATAGATGAAGGTCGCGGTGCCGAAGACGGCGGAAAGCGCCGTCACGATGCCGGGCACGATGAAGCCGGCCAGCGACCAGGCGAACAGCATCGAGCTCGACAGCGCCAGAAGCTCGTCCTTGCCGGCGCGGTCGGCGGCATGCGCGCTGGAGAGCGCGTAGATCGATTCCGACGCTCCGTCCCAGATGAGATAGATCACCACCAGCGCCATCAGCGCGCCGCCGTCGAAGACGATGGCAAGCACGCTGGCGATCGCCGCGAGCGCCGCCGCGCCCGCCAGCACGTAGCGCCGGTCGGTGCGGTCGGATATCCAGCCGAGCGGAATCTGCAGGATCAGCGTGCCGACCGGCATCGCCGACAACAGCAGCGCGATGTCGGCCTGGCTGTAGCCCTTGGCGGTGGCATGGATCGGCGCGAAGCCGGAGACGATCATCGACAGGCCGCCGACGGCGAGCATGCCGGCGACACCGACCGGCGAGATGCGCCAGGCACGGCGAAGCGCCACCGATGCGGCCTGCGGCGCCGGCGGCTGGGCAAGCCGCGTCATGCCGACCGGCAGGATGGAAAGCGCCGTGAAGGTGATGCCGATCAGCGCCGCCGCGGCCGTGTGGATGTCGATCACGGCGAGCGTCGCATAACCCACGCCTAGCCCGCCTATATAGGCGACATAGAACACCGCCATCACCCGGCCGCGGATCGAATTCGGCAAGGCATCGTTCAGCCAGCTCTGCGCGACGATGAACAGCCCGCAGATGGCGAAGCCGTAGAGCGCCCGGGCCGCGATCCATAAAAGCGGTATCGGCCCGGCGCCGATCGCGGCATTGGAAAGCGCGATCAGCGCCGAAAGCACCATGAAGGCGCGGGCGTGACCCACTCGCTTGACGAGCGGCCCGGTCAGGATGCAGCCGGCCAGCCCACCGGCCGAAAGCCCGGTGACGATCAGCCCGGCCCAGGTCGGGTCGAACCCGTCGGCGCCGAGGCGCACCGGGATATAAGCGAACATCAGCCCATTGCCGATCGCGATCAGCGCCATCGACACGATCACGCTGGCAATGGCGATCAGCGGCGCCGATTGCGCGGCGCGGGCGGGTTCGGTTGTGGTGGGGTTCTGCTTCAGCATGCTTGTGCAGCTTGGCTTAGCCGCAGGTTAAAAGCCGCCTCAAAAGCGACATGGCGCGCTTTCCCTTCCCCCTTGTGGGGGAAGGTGGATTGCCGCGAAGCGGCAAGACGGATGAGGGGTGTTCCAGCGGAGTGAGGCGTCGGCGACCTCGTCGCTAGACAAAACGGTGTCGCCAAGCTGGAACACCCCTCATCCGTCTCGGCGCTATCGCGCCGATCCACCTTCTCCCACAAGGGGAGAAGGGGAAGCTCATCTATCCTTCGCCGCCTTACGGAGCGCGGTGGAGGAGAGGGAGGAGCGCGGACCGTGGATGAAGGTCCAGGCCGGCGCCGGCATGCGGGCAAGCAGCGGCGCGTCGCCCTCGTCGATACGGGCATAGTCGAAGGTCTTGGCGACAACCGACGACAGGAAGGAGAGCGTGGCACCTGGACGGTCGATGACCGCGATCGGGAAGGTCAGCACGATCTCGCGCCAGCGCTGCCAGCGGTGGAAATCGCGCAATGAGTCCGCGCCCATGATCCAGACGAAATCCACACCCGGGTTGCGCGCCTTGACCAGGGCAAGCGTGTCGGCGGTGTAGCGCGCATGCTGCGCCGCCTCGAAGGCGGTGACCTTGATCTTCGGGTTCCTGGCGATCTTTTCGGACAGCTCGACACGCTCGGCGAGCGGCGCCAGTTCCCGCGCGCTTTTCAGCGGATTGCCGGGCGTCACCATCCACCAAAGCTGGTCGAGCGCGAGCCTTCTCAACGCGATCTCGGCGACCAGCGCATGACCGGCATGCGGCGGATTGAACGAACCGCCGAACAGCCCCACCGTCAGCCCTCTGGCGGCGTGCGGCATGCGGAGGTAGCGGGCGGGGACTGGCTGCTCAGCTTGGGAAAGCATGGTGCTAGGCGCCCCCCTCTGCCCTGCCGGCCATCTCCCCCTCAAGGGGGGAGATCAGATGTCGCCGCGACTTTCGCCAATCGCCGGCGTTGCAAGCCGAGCGCCGGCGCCGAAGCTGCCAATCTCCCCCCTTGAGGGGGAGATGGCCGGCAGGCCAGAGGGGGCGGCCTGGGCGCAAAGCCTCACACTCTAGCGGCAAGCGTCAAGGCCTCACCTGTCCAGACCCGCGCACGCGGTATTTGAACGAGGTGAGCTGCTCGACACCGACCGGTCCGCGTGCATGCATCTTGCCGGTGGCGATGCCGATCTCGGCGCCCATGCCGAACTCGCCGCCATCGGCGAACTGCGTCGAGGCATTGTGCAGCAGGATCGCCGAGTCGATCTCGTTGAAGAAGCGCTCAACCGCAGCCGTATCCTCGGCGACGATCGCCTCGGTGTGGTGCGAGGAAAACGTCTCGATATGCTCGATCGCGCCGGCGACGCCGTCGACCAGCTTCACCGCGATGACGGCGTCGAGATATTCCGTCACCCAGTCGGCATCGGTCGCCGGGCTGGCGTCGGCGAAAGCCTTCATCACCTCGGCATCGGCGTGGATCTCGCAGCCGGCGGCACGCAGCGCCTCCAGGATCGGCACCAGATGCGTGGCTGCCACCGCGCGGTCGACCAGCAAGGTCTCGGCCGCGCCGCAGACGCCTGTGCGCCGCATCTTGGCGTTGACGGCGATATTGACCGCCATGTCGAGATCGGCCGAGCGGTCGATATAGAGATGGCAGATGCCTTCGAGATGCGCGAAGACCGGTATCCGCGCCTCGGTCTGCACGCGTCCGACCAGGCTTTTGCCGCCGCGCGGGATGATGACGTCGAGATTGCCGCCGAGACCTTTCAGCATCTCGCCGACGGCGGCGCGGTCGGTGGTCGGCACCAACTGGATGGCGTCCTGGGGGAGGCCGGCGGCCTTCAGCCCTTCGACCATGCAGGCATGGATCGCGGCCGACGAATTGAGCGAGTCCGAGCCGCCGCGCAGGATCACCGGATTGCCGGCCTTTAGGCAGAGCGCGCCGGCGTCCGCCGTCACATTCGGGCGGCTTTCATAGATGACGCCGATGACGCCGAGCGGCGTGCGCACGCGCTCGATGCGGAGCCCATTCGGCCGGTCCCACGCCGCAATGGTTTCGCCGACCGGATCCTTGAGCGCGGCGATCTCGCGGATGCCGTCGGCCATCGCCTTGATGCGCGCGGGATTGAGCGTCAGCCGGTCCATAAACGAACCCGACAAGCCGGTCTCCTCGCCATTCGATGTATCGATGGCGTTGGCGTCTAGAATGACCTGCTCGTTGCGCAGGATGGCTTCGGCCACGGCAACCAGCGCATCGTTCTTGGCCTTGGTGGAAGCGACGGCCAACGGTCGGGCGGCGGCGCGAGCGCGACGGCCGATATCGGCCATCAGTGCCACAGTGTCTTCGCCGGACTTTTCATGCAGCTTCAGCATGGTTCATCCCTCCGCCCCATCTCTTTATTCCACGCAACCCGAACGGAAAACCGCTTCACACGTTTCCTGGAATTGCTCTAGTCGTCGGCCAATACTTGGTCGCCGGCAACGCTTACCACAAGGTCGTCGCGATGGATCATCGCCGATCGCGCCTCGTAGCCGAGCACGTTTTCGATCTCGGCCGTCTTCAGGCCTGCGATCCTTACGGCATCGGCGGCATCGTAGGCAACCAGGCCGCGCGCGATCTCGCGGCCCTCCGGCGACAGGATCGCCACCGTATCGCCGCGCGAGAAATTGCCGCTGACCAGCTTGACGCCGGCAGCCAGCAGCGACTTGCCCGACATGAGCGCACCGACGGCGCCGGCATCGACGGTGAGCCGGCCGGCCGGTTCGAGCTGCCCGGCGATCCAGGTCTTGTAACCCTTCACCGGATTGGCGCTCGGCCTGAAAAAGGTCGAGCGTTCGCCGCGTTCGATCGCCATCAGCGGCGACAGCCTGGTGCCGGACGTGATGATCATGGCGGTGCCGGCGGCGTTGGCGATCTTGCCGGCATCGAGCTTGGTGCGCATGCCGCCGCGCGACAACTCGGATGCGGCCGCGCCCGCCATCGCCTCGATGTCCGGCGTGATGCGGTCGACCACCGGGATGAACTTCGCTCGCGGGTCCTTGGCCGGCGGCGCCGTGTAGAGCCCATCAATGTCGGAAAGCAGCACCAGCAGGTCGGCGCCCATCATGGTCGCAACGCGGGCCGCCAGCCGGTCGTTGTCGCCATAGCGGATTTCGGAGGTCGCCACCGTGTCGTTCTCGTTGATGACCGGCACCGCCTTCATCTTGAGCAGGGTCGAGATCGTCGCGCGCGCATTGAGGTAGCGGCGGCGTTCCTCCGTATCGCCGAGGGTCAAAAGGATCTGGCCCGATTTCAGCCCGTCCTTGCCGAGCGCGTCCGACCAGGCGCCGGCAAGCGCGATCTGGCCGACGGCGGCCGCCGCCTGGCTCTCCTCGAGCTTCAGCGCGCGTTTGCCGAGGCCGAGAATGGTGCGCCCGAGCGCGATGGCTCCCGAGGAGACGACGAGCACTTCCGCGCCCGCATCGGCAAGCACCGCAATGTCGCCGGCAAGCGAGGTCAGCCAGGCGCGCTTCAAACCTGTCGCGCGGTCGACGAGCAGCGCCGAACCGATCTTCACTGTGATGCGCCGGTATGATTTCAGCGATTTCATGGGTCTTATCGCCAGCGCGTGTCGACAGGAGCCGCAACGGCATCGCGCGCTTCTGCGACCACCGCCATCAGCGCGCGCAGCACGGCCTCGACGCCTTCGCCGGTGACGGCCGAAAGCAGCATCGGCGCGCGGCCGGCGGCGCGCTTCAGCGAGGCCGCCTTCTTCTTGCGGGCATCGGCGTCGAGGATGTCGACCTGGCTGAGCGCCACGATCTCGACCTTGTCCGTCAACCCATGGCCATAGGCATCGAGCTCGGCGCGAACCGTCTTATAGGCTTTGCCCGGGTTTTCCTCCTGCGCGGAGACGAGGTGGAGCAGCACGCGCGTGCGCTCGACATGGCCGAGAAAGCGGTCGCCGATGCCCACGCCCTCATGCGCCCCCTCGATCAGGCCGGGAATGTCGGCGAGCACGAACTCGCGGCCGTCGATGCGGGCGACGCCGAGGCCGGGATAGAGCGTGGTGAACGGATAGTCGGCGATCTTCGGCTTGGCCGCGGTGACGGCCGCAAGGAAGGTCGACTTGCCGGCGTTGGGTAGGCCGACCAGGCCGGCGTCGGCGATCAGCTTGAGCCGGAGCCAGATGCTCAGCTCCTCGCCCGGCAGGCCGGGATTGGCGCGCCGCGGCGCCTGGTTGGTCGAGGTCTTGAAATGCTGGTTGCCGAAGCCGCCATTGCCGCCCTTGGCAAGCAGGAAGCGCTGGCCGACGACGGTCAGGTCGCAGATCAGCGTCTCATTGTCCTCGGCAAAGATCTGCGTGCCGGCCGGCACTTTCAGTGTGATGTCGGCGCCCTTGGCCCCGGTCATGTTGCGGCCCATGCCGTGCATGCCGGTCTTGGCCTTGAAATGCTGCTGGTAGCGATAGTCGATCAGCGTGTTCAGCCCGTCGACCGCTTCCGCCCACACATCGCCGCCGCGGCCGCCATCGCCGCCATCCGGCCCGCCGAACTCGATGAACTTTTCGCGCCGGAACGACACCGATCCGGCACCGCCATCGCCGGAACGGATGTAAACCTTGGCTTGGTCGAGGAATTTCATCGTTTCAAGTTTCTGCTATTGCACTTGCGGGATTGCTCTAAACCAAGGCAGAGCCGAGGGCGAGGCCGAATTGCGACTAAAGCGCCGGATGCCCTTTCGGCGCGCACGCGGTAGCACTGGCGGGGATTAAAGGGGCGCGGGAATGAAGATTGTTTCCTACAACATCCAATACGGCATCGGCCTCGACCGCAAATACGATGTCGGGCGCATCGCCGACGCCGTGCGCGGCGCCGACGTAATCGCGCTGCAGGAAGTGACCCGCAACAACCCGCGCAACGGCGACCGCGACATGGTGGCCGAGATCAGCGAGGCGCTGCCCGATTATTTTGCCGCTTATGGCAGCAATTTCGAGGTCAATATCGGCTCGCGCCTCGAGAACGGCCGCGCCATCTCGACCTCCTTCCAGCTCGGCAACATGGTGCTGTCGAAGACACCCATTCATCTGTCGCGCAATCTCCTTTTGCCGCGCAGCCGCAGCCTCGAGGCCATGAATTTCCAGCGCGGCGCGCTCGAAGCGCTGATTGAGACGCCGCTCGGCTTCATCCGCTTCTACTCCACCCATCTCGACCACCGCAGCCCGGTCGAGCGCCAGAGCCAGATCCGCTTCCTGCGCCAGCGCCTCTTGAACTATGCGCTCGAAGGCGGCGGCCTGTCGGGCATTCCCGAGATCGGCCTACCGGACCTGCCCTATCCGGAAGCCTTCATCGTCATGGGCGACTTCAACATGCTGCCGGGCTCGCCCGAATATGTCGAGCTCGCCGGCCGCCCGGACCATGAGTTTGGCATGCCGCTGACCGCCGATCTTGCCGTCGACGTCGCCCAGCACCTTGCCGTCGCCGACCTCGTCACCTGGGTCGACCCCGACCGCCCAGACGACAAAAGCCGCCATAAATGCATCGACTACATCTTCACCAGCGCTTCGCTGGCCAGATCGCTGAAGCGTCTATGGTCCGACCGGGACGCCGTCGGCTCCGATCACCTGCCGCTCTGGGCCGAGCTGGGCTGAATTCTGAACTCCCCCTCATCTGGCCGCTACGCGCCATCTTCTCCCCGAGGGGAGAAGAGGTTGGCGTCGGCGCCTACCAGCTCCTCTCCCCTTGGGGAGAGGTCGGATTGCTCCGAATTGCCCTTCGCAATTCGGCTGGCAATCCGGGTGAGGGGGCGCTTGCCCAGCCCTGTGAAGCAATCGTCAAAAATGAATCCAATTCCTCAGGCTCGTCCAGGTCTTCCTGTCGAGCCTGTAGCGCTCGACCGGCACCTGGCCCGCGACGATCGAGTTCAGCATGCCCTGGCCGGCATACTGGAAGCCGCATTTGTGGATGACCCGGCGTGAGGCCGGATTGATCACCCTTGTCGAGGCATGCAGCACCTGGATCGAGGTCCGCTGGAAGGCGAGGTCGACCAGGGCGTGCGCGGCCTCGGTGGCATAGCCGCGCTTCCAGTAAGGCTCGCCGATCCAGTAGCCCAGTTCCAGGCCACGATCGGTGGTGTTGAGCCCGGCGCCGCCGACGAAGGTGCCGGTATCCTTGAGCGTCAGGGCATAGACGATGCCGGCGCGGCGCGACGCCGCCATGGCGAGAAAGGTGCGGCCCTCGGCTTCGCCATAGGGATGCGGCATGCGGGCCAGCATTTCGGCGACATGCCGGTTGTCGGCCAGCGTGACGAGTTGCTCGAGATCGCTCTCGCGCGGGGCGCGCATGGCCAGACGCTCAGTGGCCAGCACAGGGCAATCGATCGCGTAACTTTCGTCTTCGGTGTCTTCCGCTTCGGCAACCATTTTAGTCCTCCAGGGCAAGAAAAAATGAAAAAGGAGAGAGGGCAAACCCATCTCTCCTGATCCTTTTCCTGGCCTGGCCAGACACCGGTTCCCGAGATGGGCGCCGGTGTTATGGTGCGGAACCGGCTACTCCGCTGCTTTGGTAATCGGGTTCACCGATACGTAGGTTCGGCCGTTGGCTTTCTTGTTGAAGGTGACTGCGCCGGCTTCGAGCGCAAAAAGGGTGTGGTCCGTGCCCATGCCAACATTGGTGCCCGGATGCCATTGCGTGCCGCGCTGACGAATAATGATGTTGCCGGCGATGACGGCTTCGCCGCCGAACTTCTTCACGCCGAGACGCTTGGAGTGCGAATCGCGACCGTTGCGCGACGAACCGCCAGCTTTCTTGTGTGCCATTTGACTAACTCCGATGCGCCCTGAGGCGCTTGAATGGTCTTATGAACGCGTTCGCGTTCCGTTTCAAGTGCGCACCGGCGACGATTGTCGCCGGGCCATCTTATTTCAACCTGCCTTACTTCTTCGCCAGTTCCTTGGCCTGCTCGCGCCAGTCCTTGATCTGGTCGGTGCTGAACGGCATGTGCTCGTCGATCTTGGCGACATCCTTGTCGGTGAGCTTGGCGAGCTGCGCGAAGGTGACGATGCCCTGTTCGGCGAGGTCCTTCGCCGCGACCGGGCCGATGCCCTTGATCACGGTCAGGTCATCCGGCTCGCCCTTCGGCGCCTTGAACAGCGGCGCGGCCTTTGCCTCTTCGCCGGAAGCGGCCTCAGACTTGGGCTCCTTCTTGGCCTTGGCCTCCTTCGGAGCGGCTTCGGCCTTTGCCTCGGCGGCGACTTCCGCCTTGGCTTCGGGGGCCTTGGCCTCTGCCTTGGCGGCGGCCTTCTTCGACGGCTTGGCGCCGCCCAGCAGGATCTCGGCGATCCTGACGGTGGTCAAAAGCTGGCGGTGGCCGATCTTGCGGCGCGAATTCTGGCGGCGGCGCTTCTTGAAAGCGATGACGGTGCGGTTCTTACCCTGCTCGACGACTTCCGCCGTGACCAGAGCGCCATCGACGAACGGCGCGCCGAAGGTGACATTCTCGCCCTCGCCATGCGCGAGCACATTGCCGATCTCGACGATGTCGCCGACCTTGGCTTCGAGTTTCTCGATCTTCAGGAGATCGTTGGCGGCGACGCGATATTGCTTGCCGCCCGTTTTGATGACTGCGAACATTTTTTGCCTTTCGCTGTTCGGTCGGCCTCGATGAGCCGCCTCGGGCGGTTCGGCCGTCTTTTTGTCAGTCTGCGGGTTCAAAAAACAAGCGGCGCGGAAGAGCCTCCACGCCGAATGCGGGCTGTCCCTAACCGAAGGTTGCGCCGGAGTCAAGGCAAGCGGCTTGTCGTTGGAGAGGCCGCGAGCGACGTTGCCGGCAAATATCGGTCCGTCCCGTCGCGATCGCTTTTCGCGCAAGCCGGAAATCGGTGGAATAGGGCCTTGTAACCGGAGCAGTCAGCCGTTATCTAGTGCGCCGCGCCGGCAACGGCCGACTATGACCTCGCGGAGAGGTGGCAGAGTGGTCGAATGCACCGCACTCGAAATGCGGCATACTCGCAAGGGTATCGGGGGTTCGAATCCCTCCCTCTCCGCCATACTTGGCCCGTAAGACACTGATTTTCCCCATTAATTGGCCCGGGTGGCTTGTCTTCCCCATGCCCTTCCCCACTACGGGGCGCTGTGCGGCTGGCGTAGGCTCGGCCGCACAGCATAGCCCTCCTAACCGAACTTTGAGTTTTCAGGGTCCCATTCGTCGATCAGGTCGAAGAGCGGACTGAAGTCGAGATAGCGTTCGCGCAGTTTGTCCGCCAGATCGGTGTCACCGCCGTCGGATATGGCGGTCACAATCGTCTCAAGGCTGACAGCGCTAAACGGCAGCGTATCGGCACATGAGGGTGCCAGATGCCCCCTGTAAGCGTCGATTGCCGTTGACATTTCGTGGTTGAATGACGGCGACACAATAACGAAAGCTCCACGATCGAAATGATGACGCTCGTGAACCATGGTGAAGCAAAGTGCGTGCTCGGCGAAAAATTGCCGGAGTGGCGCTTGATGCAGAGCCGTGTTCTCTGGATCAATGAACAGCTTCGAGCGGCGCGCCACGTCGAGGTGCCGTTCTTTCACGGGAGTTGACGTTCCGGGTCGGCACTCTGAGTACTTGACCTCGACGCCGACGAAGCACGACTTTCCGTCGTCACCGGTGTACGCGACCAGCACGTCCAGGGCTGTATGGTCACCGATGTAGGCCTCGTCGCCTCGCCCCGGCGAGGTCTCGAAATACACCCCATCGACCTGTTTGGCCTTGATCCCGAAGGCCTGCTTCAGAACCTTTTTGGACAGGGCAGCGTCCAACTTCAGAGCGCCGAACAGGTTGAATACGAGAGCCGAACTACTCAGCAGGTTTTCCCAGGCGCGGGCCTCATCGATCAGCGCGCCGCGCTCTCGATAAGCGATCTCTCGCCTAGTGAGCTTGGCGATGTCAGGCCGAAGATAGTTGACGCCGGCGCGTGCGGCAGTGGGCGCCAGCCGGCTTCCGAGTCGCCGAGAGACTTGCTGACCGTTCGTATAGCTCCCGACGCCAAAGCCTCTGCGCTCCCTCCATACGGATTGGAGCAGGCGTGCGCAGGACTGATAGCGCGTGTCGAGGGGCTCATGAACTTCGAAGCGCTCAAGGATTTCGCGGGGCGGGATCGGCAGGGTTGGCTTATGATAAGGTAGCATCTTTTCTCCTTCTCGCCATTTGGCGGGAGGGATTCGCCGATGTTCCCCATATGTCTACAGCAGCTGATCTGGAGCGGGCTAGGCGACCGTCCAGCCATCACGGTGCTGACGGCCATATGTGCCTTCAGTGTGATAGGCGCCACAGGGAATGGGCGCATTTTGGTGCTGGGACCGCTGGAACCCTTTGTGCCATCACCTTGCCACTTATTGGGAAGCTTCGTCGTGTCGATTTTGCCACACTCCGCAAACGATCGGAGTTTTAAGGCAAGAATTTCGCGTCAGCTTGTTATCTACCCCCCCGGCTGAACCCTATATGTCGCGCACCGGCCTTCGGTGCGCGAGCAATAGGAGACCGGCATGTCAGCCAAAATCAAGTCCAGTAGGTTCGACAACCGCCCTGCCCCCGCCGAGTGGGCAGAACTGCGGGGTGGACCCAAGAACCTTTACCTCCCTTTCAGCGGGATGCCAGTCAGTTCCAAAGGCAGCTCCTACATATCGGCGGCGGAACTCTTCCGAATGTACGACGCCGTACAGTTCGCCAATTGCTCTGGATGGCTGATGAACACTGAACTCACGATCGCTTTTGGCGGATCAGATGCCCGCAGCCGAAACGTCTTTCGTTCGTTTCTGGCGCGGTACCGCGCCTGGTGCGATTACCAGCAAATCCCCTGCGTCTACATCTACGTCTGGGAGCGGCCACCGAACACGCGCCTCCACACCCATCTCCAATTGCACATACCTGATAATGCCCAAGGCAAAGCCGCGAGTTGGGCTAAGCGGACTCTTGAGCTTGTCGATCCAATGTCTGGTGAACGCTTAGTGGCGGACAAGAAGCTTGTCGCTCGGAAATCAACGGACGTTGCGAGTCAGTGGGCATGGTTCCGCTACCTCGCCAAAGGTATCGATCCGACCATAGGCGTCCCGGGCGACGTGGAAGTTAAAGACTATCGATTTGCCCGTCGGTTTGGGATTGCGGGCCTTGCCCAGGGCGTCATTCCGTTCAAGCGGACCGGCCGATCTCTCCAAGTCTCCGATCAAGCACAACGGCAAGCCAGGACACGAGGCGAGTTCTACCGTGTCGGCATGATGGACTGGGATTCGACGTTTGAGGAAGCGTGGTCCGACTTTTGGTACCGGCAATTCCTAGCACGTAAAGAGCGGACTTACCTGTCTCCAGTATCGAGCTTTTTCTAAGCCTGGTGGCCTTTCTACGTTTTCCGGTCCAGCCACGAAAACGTAGAAAGGCACCGATAGAAACACAGACCCGCTTGCGTAAGCCGCTGTAAAGTCAGTTAAAAATGTCGAGCTTTATGGTATGCGCCGAATTTCGGCGGCCGACACTCGTTTTCTCTAGGAATTCGATGAATGCCTTTACGCCTTTACCTGGCTGTCTCGGTTGCCCGTCAACGTAGAACGTCCCTGTGCTCGGATAGAAGTTCGCATCGCCTAGCTTTAGATGATTGGGTCCGCAGTGCACGATCCTCCGACCGACACTGCCGGCCCATTTTTCAAGCTCGCGCGTTGCCTCGGCGATCCGGTCACTGATGGGGTAATCTGACGCTGACATGGGTCCCTTTCCATTAGGCGAATTCCGCCATTTGCCAGAGAGTTTGTTATTGATAATGAAGATCGAATTGATAGTGGTTCAGTTGGTGCTGTCTTTAAGAGATGGTCGCTTTCCTCGCCCCTGATAACCGGCTGCCGCAACCCTGGAGTCTATCCCCCTCGCCTCGTCTTCTAGAGCGGCAAGCCAAGCAACGGCGCTCGACCACAACACCAGCCGCCGTTTGCCAATCTTCGCAGAACGGAGGCGGCCAGCGTTGATCTCCCGATAGGCGAGCGTCCGCCCAATTGATGCCCATTGACAAAATTGGTCGATCGTCATGGCGCCCCGTGGCGACGAATGTGCTTCAGCTGACATGCCTTGCTCCCAAGCTGGTGGTTTCGCGAGGCCATAGGGAGTTGTCAGCTGCGCTGTAACCCGCCGATCACACGCCATCTTTTTCGTCGGGAAGTGTAAATTCCTCGGAGCCTCAAACGTATCTACTCAGGGAAGTCGTCCCAGCCGCAACTTGGCACGGGCTACCTAGCTGGATTCCCGTAAACCTCATGACGAGAGCGGTTCGAATGAGTGACCTCAACTACCTCGCTGGCCAGATCGGCATTTTCTGGTTTGTAAGATGGAAGGCCGACCTCCGCCTTTTGGCAGCGTCATGCCCAGTCGGTGACGGAGAACCATACGGTGACATGATAACCTATGGCATCGGGCACTACGCCACCTGGAACAGCTGGCGTCGGTCCCGAAATGCGCGCTTGGAACGCGCTATCGCGAACGCCTTCGAATATGAGGAATGGCCCCGAGGGCGCGTTTCCTTTGACACCAAGAGGAAAAGGCCTTTTCTGCTTTGCGACGCAAAGGTAATGACGGGCGATCCCATCGGCCTCGTTTCATCTCGATTCAATATATCGGTTGACAATCTGATGACCGGTACAGACCCCCACTACAAGAGTACCCTGAACCTCGAAAATGTTTAAGCCCCGGGTCGGCGAAAATGGGCTCAAAATCGGCCAAGCGGTGGGCTGTAGGAGGCGGGAATGCCGAGCGCGGTCTTGGGGACCCGGGAAGCGGAAACGAGCCCTGGCGGGCTCTATTTTCTCAGGCGCGGCGGCCTTATTCCGGGGCGATCTCCACAAAAGGCTGAAACCCCAGGTATGACGATCCGCCCTTAAGGTAGTCGCCGTACCAAGCCTCACACGGCAGCTCATCCATGAGCTTGTTATTGTCGTCAAACCTCAAGCCGCTCTCCTCTGAGGCGTATTGGGCGTCGAACACGTTCGGATTCGACCTATATGTCTTAGCCAGAAATTTCCTCCCCGCAGGCGTCAACTTGAAATGACAATAATCAGCGACGAACTTGAGTTCGCCACCGGCAACAGGACCCCTGTTCTCGCCAGCGAGCGCAGCAGTTGCGGTGAAAAGCGCAACAACCAATCCAGCAAAACCTTTCATTTCTCCCCAACTGCTCACGCCTACTCCTCTCCTACAGTGGCAGTTCACCAGTCGCGCACGGCTGTCTTCCTATTTGAATTTGCAAATGCCAGAAGCCACCTTCTTGCCATTGGCAAACAGCGATAAACTTGTGGACGACGAATCTGCTAGCCACTGTACCTTCGCACCAGGCCAAGGTTCATCCAGCACAAATATTCCGTCCGCAGCTTTGATTTCGTAAGATAGGGGGTTAAGGAATTTGGCCCTTAGATCACCGTAAAAGCCCTTCCCGCCGGCAAACAACATGCTTTTGTAGCCTTCTTCCCGATTCAAAAAGGGAACTAACGTCTTCTGGCACATTGCCGGCCTATTTGCGCACATGGCCTCCCAAACCGTGCCTGGTTCCGCCACGTGGCCCGTATACGATACAACGCCCTTGAAGGTGATCGTCGCGATGCCGTCAATCTCGCACTCGCTCTGTTCGTCAAAATCTCGAACCGGTATCGGGTTTGACGCAATTCCGATCGTCAATCCTATCTCGCGCTCACTCGTTCCCCTGAAGAGAGAAATGAGGGTTTGAGACTTTCCGGTGGAGTAGAGAACAGCCTCCTTCCCCTCAAGCTTGAACTTCGTTGAGTTATATTTCTGGCCAAGGTCGGATACCATTCTCTGAAGTTCCGGCCCAGCAATTTCCCAATCTTGCGGTTGGCCACCTGGTTTAAATGTTTCAGTATATCTGGCTGAGCTGACACAATAGTCTACTGCAACGTCTCTCGAAACACGCGCTCGGCCAAGCTGAACGTTATAGGGCTGCGCCAATTTCCCAAGCAGTAACTGAGCGGTCTGCTGACCGCTGATGAGTGCCTCCGTTTTACAGCCATCAAGGCTTCTCAGAATGTTAGTTGGATCCTTGCGGGGATCCAATGTTTGAGAGAGTGCGGAGGGTAGTTGGGTGACAGAAAGAGCTACAGCCAATGCTGAGTACGCCACCCGCCGATTGCCCATCGCCGCTTGTCCCCCCATTTTTCCGCAGACCATAGTGATAAAGCTTTCTCAGTGGTCTTTACGAGCCATGATGGACCAGAAAAGCACCAGCAACACAAGAAGCACCAGCGAGAACGCCAACTGAACGGCAGTGAGAAATACCCCAAACACCACGTTTGTTTTGATGACATTCAAACCGAGCGCTGCGATCCCAAATGTCGCCGCCAGAACGGCCACTAGAACCTCTCCGTTTCCCGCCGCGCCCTGTGCGTTGTGACTGACCCAGGCCAGAATGGTGAGGCAGATAACCGAAAGACACGACAGCGCAACGCCGCCTAACATATCGCCTGCGGTTAGGCCGTATCGGCCACAGAGTCTGAGGGTCCACACCAAACTGATGGCCAGCGTGGCAATTGTGGCCACCCAGTATGCCGCCTTCCAATTCGGCAGAAAGTCGTTCGTGACGCTTTCATAAAAAAGATACGTCCCAAAAGACAGCATCGCCATCAGGAGTATCGAGCTGATGGTTCCACCGAATGGAACTCCTTCGCTGGACTGTCCAGACAGTGGCCCGCTTAGCGTGGGTTGTTCCCGGTCCGACATTTCGACTTCGCTCCTAGATATTGAACCCTGCGGCACTCACTACTGCGCGCTCCGACGTGGCCCAGGCTATCGGTTCGTAGACGGAGCTTGTTTGAGACGGATGCCGAGGCTCTTTACGCGGTGGGATGGGTAGATCGAAACAGCGGAATACATATTATAGTTGATACCGGCAGGCAACGATTTCCGCAACGCAGATGCGCATGGATATGCGCGCGCTCGTTGGAGATAACTTTGCCCGGCTCCGGCGGGAAAAAGGCCTAACACAGGAAGAGGTCGCGGCCCGCTCGGGTTTCAGTCAGCAGTATTTAAGTGGCTTGGAGAAGGGCAAGAGGAACCCGACGGTTATCACTCTCTTTGAGCTCTCCCAGGCCATCGGAGCGAGCCCCCTTGATCTGCTGATGCCTGGTGATGAGCAGAGTCGTCGATAGATTTCCATCCCGCCAATGCTGATGGAGCGTGCATTCTGGGTGCCGCTAGAGCGGCAGCCGCTGCATTGCTTATCGGGATTGTGACGGCGACGACACAAACCCTAGAGTGGGGACGCCATGATCGCCATACGAAACCTCCCACAGCATCTCTATGGTGCGCTAATGACGGTCGAAAATCGCGAATATCCCGGTGAACTAGCCTCGCCGCAGCAGGTTTACGAGCTGGCGGAGGAATACCGCAAGGCAGCGAACCTCCTCCTTCAGCTCGGCCGACCGGGCAAGCCACTCACACGAGCCCCGTTCAGGCTATCGGCAATCCATGCGATAGAACTCTATTTGACTGCGCTTTTGCTCCACAGTGGGCACAACCCCAACCAGATACGCAAAATGCAGCACGACCTGTCTGAGCGGACGGAATATGCCTTGGAGGCGGGTCTGCGCCTTCGCGCGAAAACCGCCAACCATCTTCGGTCCGTCAGTCGGAACCGGGAATATCTCATCACCCGCTACGGTCCGGAACTGGCAGCAACCGCCTCTCAAATAAACCGCCTCACCGCCACCCTTGAGGAGGTGGCGGCAAAGGTCACGGTTTTGATCGGGTTGTCTCCCAAATTGCAGCAGGTAGCCCCAGCTGCCGGCCGTGAAGATCAAGGCCCAGAATCAGCGACCTCGTTGTCAGCGGCGACTGCCAAATGAACAACATGATGCACCAGGAATACATCAACAAGGTACGCGGCCTCGTCCCGTGAAATGGGCAACATGTCCGCAGTGATTTCGGTATCGATATAGCCTTCGGGATCCCAAAGGGCTCGAGTCAGTTCCTCGTTGGCCGGTTCAATCCGCTCAATAATCCTTTCGAACGCGGCGTTTGCGGCATCGACAAGCACGGTTCGGTCAGCCCCAGCGACTGGCAGGGACGCAATAACGGCATGGGTATCCATGACGAACGTTTCCTCTTGGAAATGGCGGTCTCTTACCTCAGCATTTTCGGTCGCCAGGCCGATGCTGGTTCTTGAGGGGGTGGCTCATCCAAGCGCCAGGCGCCACCTTATGCTCACATGCGTAGCAGCAGGATACGCAGGAATTCGGCGGATGCAATCCAGAGCGAGAGGACTCCCAGAAAATTGCGCGGCCTCGAAGGACTAACATGTCTTGCCGCTAACGATCCTCATTTTCCGAGTTGGCCAGACGGTATTGGACCGCTAGTGTAGCGATTCAACAACGAAGAAGCTGGGGGCTCATGTATAAACCGGGAGGCACCATCGCCGAGGCGCTCGGCCGTATTCAGACGAAAAGCTACGTGTTGCCTGCAATTCAGCGCGAGTTTGTCTGGAAGCCAGAGCAGATTGAACGGCTGTTCGACAGCCTGATGCAAGGTTATCCCTTCGGAACGTTTCTGTTCTGGAAGGTGGAGGCTGCGACCAGTGGAAAGTTCAAGTTCTATGACTTTGTCCTGAACTACCATCAGCGCGATGCAGCTCACTGCCCGGAACTCGGAAAGCTCCATCATCAGAGTGTGACCGCGGTCCTGGATGGGCAGCAGCGCCTCACGGCGCTGAACATTGGCCTTAGAGGCTCGATGGCGATCAAGCAGCCTAACAAGTGGTGGACAAATCCTGACGCTTTTCCCCTCCGCACGTTGCGTATTGACCTTTTAGCTCCATCATCGCCCGATGAAGATGGCGTTCGGTATCGATTCAAGTTTCTGGACGACGGGCAAGTCGCCCGCGATGAGGGTGCCCACTGGTTCAAGGTACCGAACATTCTCGGTATGGAAGACGGTCCAGCGATGCTGGAGTCGTTAATGGAGCGCGGCCTCAGTGGTGAAGCTCTGAAGGGGGCTTATGCCATACTCGATCGGCTCCACCGTGTGGTCAACTCGCACAATCTGATCAACTACTACGAAGAAGAGACTCAGGACCTTGAGCGAGTCCTCAACATTTTCATCCGGCTCAATTCGGGTGGCACGATCCTTTCCTACTCCGACCTGCTGCTCAGCATTGCTGTGGCCCGGTGGAAACAGGTCGATGCGCGCGCAGAGATACACAAGCTGGTCGATGAACTGAACCGCATCGGAACAGGGTTCGCTCTGAGTCAGGACTTCGTCCTTAAGGCCGGCCTCATGTTGGCGGACATCGCATCCGTGGGGTTCAAGGTAGAGAATTTCACAACTGAAAACATGCTCGCGCTAGAATCCAACTGGCTCTCGATTCGGTCGGCTCTGGTCCGGACGGTCGAACTGGCCTCCAGTTTCGGCCTGAACGGGCAGACGCTGAAGGCCGATAGCGCGCTTTTGCCGATTGGATACTACCTCTACAAGAAGGGCGCTCCTGGCAACTACGTGACTCACAGCCAGTTCGCTAGTGACCGCGAGGCGATCAGAGGCTGGCTTGTGAGATCAATCGTCAAGGCCTCCGGCATTTGGGGAAGCGGTCTCGACACTCTCTTGACGGCCCTTCGAGAAGTGATCCAGGCAAACGATCCTGGAGCTTTCCCTGCGGAACAGCTGCGACAGGCTATGAGCCAACGCGGTAAGTCTCTGACCTTCGAGCCCGCTGAGATTGAAGACCTCGTCCATATCGAATACGGCGACAAGCGAACATTCCCACTGCTCTCTCTGCTGTTCCCGTTTGTAGACCTTCGCAATCAGTTCCACGTCGATCACGTCTATCCGATTTCCAGGTTCACTCCGAGGCGGCTGCAAAACCAGGGATTCGGGGAGACCGAGGCCGAGGTCCTAGCCCGCCACGCGAACACTCTGCCAAACCTGCAACTGCTTGAAGGTGCAATCAATAATGAGAAACGAGCGACAATGCCGATGGCTTGGCTTGCGGCACACTTGCCTGATGCGGCATCGCAACTTCAATACCGCACCTTGCACGAACTGGGCGAACTTCCAACCGATCTGCAGGATTTTGAATCCTTCTACGCCGCCAGGCGAGACCGCCTCCGAATTAAGCTGACCGAAATGCTCGGTGGTCCGGTCTCAGCCTCGGCGCCACCCGTCGCTGCCGAATGATAGATTCGACTATTCAGCCGCAACCCACATCTTGAAGTCAGGAATACCAGTGCCACGAGGACGTAAACCTGGGACGAAGACCGCGACTCCGAAACCGGAAAAATCGGCGCCAGCAATCGAGACGACGCTCTGGGCTGCCGCCGACAAGCTACGCGGCAACATGGACGCTGCTGAATACAAGCATGTCGCACTCGGCCTGATTTTCCTGAAGTACATTTCCGACCGGTTTGACGCTCGTCGCCGGAAGGCGGAGGCCGATCCTGAGGAACGCGCCTTTCTTGATGATCCGGAAGTTTTTCGAGACCTTTGCCTCGGTGACAACATCTTCTTCGTTCCGGATCGCGCGCGTTGGGACTTCCTGAAGGCGCACGCTACCAGCACGAAGCCCACTATCGGGGAACTGATCGATCAGGCGATGATCGATATTGAAGCCGAGAACGCTAGCCTGCGTGGCGTTCTCACGAAAAACTATGCGCGTCAGGAATTGGACCAGACCAAGCTTGGCGAGGTCCTGAAGCTTTTTTCCGATATCAAGTTCGAGGATTCTCATCAGGGCCAAGACGTTCTCGGCCGGGTGTACGAATATTTCCTTGGCGAGTTCGCTAAGATGGAAGGCAAGCGCGGCGGGCAGTACTACACGGCCGGGTGCGTGGTTAAGCTGCTGGTAGAGATGCTGGAGCCGTTCAAAGGCCGCGTCTATGATCCCTGTTGTGGGTCCGGCGGCATGTTCGTCCAGTCAGAACGCTTTGTCGAGGAGCACGGCGGCGGCCTCAACGAAATCTCAGTGTATGGCCAGGAGTCCAACGCTACGACGTGGCGGCTCGCCAAAATGAACCTTGCCATACGGGGCATCGAGGCGAACCTTGGTTCCAAATGGGCGGACACCTTCCATGAGGACCTTCACAAGGGCCTGATGGCGAAACACGTCCTCGCCAATCCGCCTTTCAACGATAGCGACTGGGGCGGCGAAAAGCTGAGGGGCGACGTCCGCTGGAAGTATGGCGTGCCCCCCGCCGGCAACGCCAACTTTGCCTGGCTCCAGCACATCATCTACCATCTTGCGCCCGATGGATACGCGGGCGTGGTGTTGGCCAATGGGTCACTTTCGAGCCAGCAATCCGGTGAGGGCGACATACGCCGCGCTATGATCGAGGGCATCTGGGACCCGACTGCCAAGGTTATGCTTCCTGGTCTCGTCGACTGTATTGTGGCACTCCCCGGGCAACTCTTCTCGACTACGCAGATTCCGGTTTGCCTCTGGTTCCTCACCCGCGACAAATCCAACGGCCTCTCGCGCGACAAGAAGCTGCGCGACCGCACGGCGGAAATCCTTTTCATTGACGCGCGCGAGCTAGGCACAATGGTCTCACGCACGCTGAAGGAACTGACCGACAAGGATATCGCCAAGGTCGCCGACACATACCATGCCTGGCGCGAGGTCGGCGGACGCTACGCCGACGTGCCAGGCTTCGCGAAGGCAGCCACCGTCAAGGAGGTGGCTGATCAGGGTTACGTGCTAACCCCGGGACGGTACGTGGGCACGCCAGCCGCAGCTATGGAAGATGAGCCCTTCGAAGCCAAGATGACGCGGCTGACCACCGCTTTTCGCGAGCAGATTGCCGAGGGCACGGCACTCGACGAGCGCATCCGCAAGGCGCTTGCTGGGGTTGGCCATGGCTGGTGAGTTATCCCGTCAACGCGTTAGCGACTTGATATCGCAAAAGGTACTCGCAATCGGGGATGGGTACCGTGCAAAAAACTCGGAGATGAGTCTTGCAGGTATACCATTTGCAAGAGCAGGTAATATCGATGGGGGCTTTTTATTTAATGACGCCGACCTCATCGATATCTCGTCAATTCCTGTTCCTAAAGAAAAACTAAGCTATCCAGGCGATACCGTTTTTACGTCAAAGGGAACTGTTGGCCGCTTTGCGTTTGTAAAACATGATACGAGGCAATTTGTATACTCACCACAACTTTGCTATTGGCGTTCACTCGATAAAAATTTGATCGATCCAAAGTATCTCTATTATTGGCTCTCCGGTCCCGAATTTTATGCTCAATACAAGGGTGTCTCCGGTCAAACCGACATGGCAGAATATGTCAGTTTGGGTGATCAGCGCCAAATGTGGATTTCCCTGCCTGATCCCGCCGACCAGACGGCAATTGGCGAAGTGCTTGGCTTGCTCGACGACAAGATTGATGTGAACCGACGCATGGCCGCTACGGTGGAGGAGATGGCGGAGGCGGTCTTCAAGAGCTGGTTCGTGGACTTCGATCCCGTCCATGCCAAGGTCGAGCGGCGGGACCCCCGCCTCGCAGCAGACATCGCCGCCCTCTTCCCCGACCGCTTTGATGGAAATGGTGTTCCGGAGGGGTGGACCAATGCGCCACTCCTCCAACATGCCCGCCTAATTTCCGGAGGCACCCCCAATACGGATGAGCTTGCATATTGGGACGGGCCTATATCGTGGGCAAGCGCAAGGGACGTGAGCCAGTGCCCCGATCGGTTTCTGATCGGGACTGAGCGAACCATCACACAAAAAGGTCTCGATGAAAGCGCCACGCGTATGGTCCCGGCGCTCTCGACTGTTGTTGTTGCACGGGGCGCCACCACAGGCAGGCACTGTCTGTTTGGCCGCGAAATGGCGATGAACCAGACTTGTTACGCACTCAGTTCAAGCAATGAAACGCCTTTCTGGCTGGCTTGTGCTTTCTCGCGCTTGGTTGATGCATTAGTTCGAGGCGCACACGGTTCCGTTTTTGACACGATCACCACTACCACGCTCGGGACTGCGCGCGTCGTTGATGGGGGGCAGGCATTAACGGTCGCCTTTGAAACTTCGGTGGCACCTATGTACCGGCGGATACTTGGTCTGGTTCAAGAAGCCTCCAAGCTCCGTACGCTCCGCGACACGCTACTTCCCAAACTCATCTCTGGAGAACTGCGCATAAAGGACGCCGAGAAGGCGGTCGCCGCATGAACGAGCGCAACCTCGATCTTTCCTGGGCCATCTTCTCGGATCTGCCTGACGAGCCTGAAACCAGATACGGCGCAATGCTGGTAAACTGGAACGGTCAGACCGGCCGGACCACCTATGACATGGCGCAATCCTACAAGACGGCCGCTTTCCGGCTGCTTGACGAAGCAAGCAGGTACAACGAGTCCTGGGAGAGTGTCGATCCGATCCTATTCTGCTTTCGTCACGCCCTTGAGCTTTCCATGAAGGCAATCCATCGCGGACCAGTGAAGCGAAGCCATGGACTCCAGGAGCTGGCGGCCCACCTGCACGAACGCCTTGTCGGCCGTTATCAACAGTCCCAGTTGGACTGGCTTAGAGATCGCGTATGCGAGTTCGACACTGTCGATCCTCGTTCGACAGCGTTCAGGTACGATAACGTCGCCAACGCCAATGTCGCGTCGGAGGTATGGGTGGACTTCGCACAACTCCGGCGCATCATGAACGCAATCTTTGGCGCACTCGACAAGATTCGGCTCGACGACTTCGAGCGCGTCAGGGAGGAAACCTGACGATGCCTTACTCGCTCCAGATGCTTCGCGCCCTGCTTGACGCGCACCCTGACCGGGCGGAGCCTCTTAGGATTCACATAGAAGCTCTGGAGCGCAGCATCGAGAGCCAACCAGCCTTCTGTCTACAAAGTGTACGGACGCTCTTCGAAGCGGCGCATTCGACGATAGCGCCGAGGCTCGGGATCGAATTCGCCAGGAATGATGGTTTCCCGGGCCGGATGCGCGGCGTGATCGATGCCATGGATTTCTCTCTTTCGAACCATCCAAACGCAGCCGAGATCAACGAACATATCAAGTCGCTCACGAAAGGAATTGACGACGTTGCGGTCGCGCTGGCGAAACTTAGCAACGTGCCCAACATGCGCCATGGTGGGTCCCTGGATTGGGGAACGCTGCAGCGCCAGCATGCCCTAATGCTGGGCGGCCTTTGCGACAGTCTTGTCGCTTTCCTGTTCGATGTCGCGTGGAGCCGGGTGCTCTCGGAACCCGAGCAGGAAGATATCGAGACGTACGATGCCCATGCCGACTTCAATGAGTACCTCGATAACGAATACGAGATGGTTGAAATTGCCGGAGCACGTTTCCGGCCTAGCTATGTGCTCTTTCATCTCGACGAGACAGTATACGATGCGGCACGCATCGACTGGGAGGCGGAGCGAGCGAACGAACGTCAGCCTAATACCGAGATCGCGGCATGAGCGAGCGCTACACGCTGCCGACAGAAGTCCAGCGCCTTGAACTCGCCGAAGAAGCCGTCGAACTCGCGGCGCTATCCTGGTTCGAACTAATCGGCTGGAGGTCAGTTCCCGGAGACTTTCTGGCACCCGACGGCCCAATGGGCGCCCGGTCTGACTATCGACAAGCAATTCTCGAGCCAGAACTTCGAAATGCAATCGCCAGCTTAAATCCGGACGCGACTGCTGCAATGTTAAACGCGGCCATCCGGACGATCATGGCCATTCCCAGTCAGGACCTGATCGAGAACAATAGGCTGTTCCATTCCTTCCTGGCCTCCGGTGTTCCCGTCGAGATCAACGAGCGTGGAGAAACGAGGACCATCGGTCTACGAATCCTTGATCGTGAAAATCCCTTGGGCAATCGGCTTCTCGTTGCAAACCAGTTCATTGTGAAAGGGGACCGAGGCGTAGTTCGCACTGACCTGACGGCGTTTATTAATGGCCTGCCGGTTGCAATACTTGAGTTCAAGAACCCGACCAGCGTGAATGCCACGCTGGAGAGGGCGCATACCCAGCTGAGGAACTATGCGGACAAGTGTCCGGACCTGTTCCGCCCAAACCAAGTTCTTGTAATTAGCGACGGCATGAAAGCCCGCATCGGTTCTCTGACTGCGGAGCCAGATCGGTTCGCCCCTTGGCGCACGATCGGGGGGACGGAACTGGACGACACAGGCCGGTCTGAGCTTGAAGTGCTGATCCGAGGCGTTTTTGCGCCAGAACGATTCCTCGACCTCATCGTCGATTTTGTGGCTTTCGAGATGAAGGGGGGAGCCGTCCGATCGAAAAAACTGGCCGGCTATCATCAGTTTCATGCCGTGCGGAAAGCGCTGGCGTCTACCGTGGCCGCTTCGCAGAAAGGTACGCGAAAGGGCGGCGTCGTCTGGCATACGCAGGGATCTGGCAAATCGCTGACCATGCTCTTCTTCGTCCGTCAGCTTCAGCTGGCCAAGGCGCTGAAGAATCCAACGATCGTCATGGTCACGGATCGCAATGACCTGGATGATCAGTTGTTCGGCACCTTCGCGGACCACGGCGCGGCGCTCCGTGGGACGCCGCACCAAGCCGAGACGGCCGAAGACATGCGCCGGCTGCTCTCGGTGGATATTGGCGGTCTCGTGTTCACTACGATCCAGCGGTTTCGCGGTGAGGATGGAAAACACCCGCTGCTGACAGATCGCAGCAACGTCATCGTGATTGCCGATGAGGCTCATCGGACCCAGTACGGCTTCAAGAAGCGGTTTGTAGAGCGGGACGGCGAGATTCGAGAAGCCGTGGGATTTGCCGACTATCTTCGGCAGGCTTTGCCAAATGCTACGGCCGTAGGATTTACCGGTACCCCGATCGAAGAACGAGATCGCGATACTTATGGGACCTTCGGCGACGTCATAGACACCTATGACATGACCCAGGCCGTCAAGGATAAGGCGACGGTTCCAATCCACTATACCGCACGGCTGGCTAGGCTGCATCTGTCCCTGTCCGACGACGACCGGACCCAACTCGACACGCTGGCGGAGGAACTCGCGGAAGGCGAGGACGCTGCGGTTGAGCGTATTAAGGGCAAGCTTACCCGGTTTGAGGAGATCGTCGGTGCTCAGGATCGGATTGAAGAAATTGCGGCCGACATAGTGGCGCATTTTGAAAAAAGACAGGAGGCGATGGCCGGCGGCAAAGGAATGATCGTCACGATCAGCCGTAAGGTCGCTGTGACGCTCTACGATGAAATCGCCAAGTTGCGTCCGGATTGGGTTGCTGTCGATACGCGCGATGACGCCAACGGTATGCTGAAGGTTGTCATCACAGGAAATCGCTCGGATGATCCGGCAGCGCTTCAGCCGCATCTTCGAACGAAGTCGCGCCTTGAAGCGCTTGCCAGTCGGTTCAAGAACCCTGCGTCTGGTTTCGACCTAGTCATTGTCCGCGACATGTGGCTGACAGGGTTTGATGCCCCGTCACTCCATACCCTCTACATAGACAAGCCAATGCGCGAACATGGCCTGATGCAAGCGATAGCTCGCGTCAATCGTGTTTGGGGGGATAAACCTGGGGGCCTGGTTGTCGACTACTTGGGGATCGGAGCCGAGCTAAAGGCAGCACTTTCTAAATACACGCAGGGTGACCGCGACCAAGTTCGCATGGATGCTGACGAGGCTGCTGGACAGACGCTTACAAATCTCGAAAGCGCCTTGGCTTTCCTGGAGGGAGCTCCTTGGCGCTCCTTCTTCGGGGCAACTCCCGCGCAGCGTCTTACGCTACTCAAGCAGTGCCTTGAGCACCTGCTGGCAAATCAGCGGCGTGAAGCCTTCATCGACGTGGCCTTAAAGCTGGAAGTCGCCTACGCAATTAGCGCGGGCGACGAGCGGGTCTCGACGAAGCGGAATGAGATAGCCCTGATAGCTGCCCTGCGTGCAAACCTCGTTAAGTACACGTCCGGTGGTGGTCGCAGCCGATTTTCGGTTGAGCGAGACATACGTCAACTCCTTTCCCGGGCGGTTATGGCTGATGGGATACTCGACGTATTCCAGTCCGCTGGACTTGAGCAGCCCGACCTTTCAATCTTTTCCGAAGAGTTCCTTGCTGAGGTGCGCGGAAGCAACCAAAAGAACTTGGCGATCGAGACCCTTCGCCGGCTGCTCGCTGACGAGATAAGATCACACGCTCGGACAAACATCGTCCAGTCGACAAAGCTGAGCGAGCGCCTGGACGAGACCCTCCGACGATACCACAACCGCGCGGTCGATAGCGTGCAGGTGATCGAAGAGCTGATCGAACTCGCCAACGAGATTCGGGACAATGCAGCACGCGCTCGGGAACTAGGTCTCTCTGAAGAGGAAATAGCATTCTACGAGGCGCTGGCGGAGAACGGATCAGCAAAGGAACTGATGGCGCACGAGACCCTCCGAACCCTCGCGCAGTTGCTTGTTCAGACCATACGGGCCTCGGCCACGATTGATTGGACGCGGAAAGAAGGTGTCCGCGCCAAAATGCGCATCGAAGTGCGAAAGCTGCTGGCTCGATATGGCTATCCACCCGATCTCCAAAAGGCGGCCGTCGATCTCGTCGTAAGGCAGGCTGAGACAATTGCGGCTGACTGGGGGTAAGATCGCCTAGTTCATCTCGTTGCGGATCGATACCGAAAATGAGGGGCGGACGGGTCAACGCTGTCCGCCCCTACGCTGTCCGCTGCGAACTACCAGCCCGCCTCATGATCGATACGGATTTCGTACTGCCTGACGAAGTCCTTCAGACCAACCGAGGAGAGGTACCCAACGAACGCGATCTTTGCGGCAGCAAGGGCCGCAGCGACGCGGGCCATGGGCTCCGGGGAAGGCGTCGCAATGCCGGTTGCTATAGCGGCAGCGGCAGCGACTTCCAGAGCCTTGGCGATCTGGTTCTTTAGCGCTTCGTCCGCTTCCGGTCCGGTCACGCGAAGATAGAACTTGTGCTGGAGATTTTCGTAGGCATGGCCGATGCATATCTTCGCGCCTGGCCAGGGCTTTGCCCATTTGACGCAGCGCAGGCGCCATTCTACCGGGCTACCAAAATGAGCGATCTTGCGCTCAACTATCACGCGGCTCTCAGCGTGTAAGGATTGGATCTGTGCGCCAGTTACCGTAGCCATGACGCTCAAGCCGGCAAGGGCTTTGAAAAAGCTCTTCATGTCTTCTCTCCAAGGTACGTCGCGGACCGGCATTGGCCCGCGATACACCTCGGTTTTCACTTGCCGAGATCAGCATCACGAGACCCCTGGCGGCCTCGCCCAAGGGCAGTCACCATGTGGAGTACAAAGGGCGGAAAGACTAACCGACTGGTCTTGCGGGGTACCTAAACACGACTATGCAGGCCGGTACCCCATTGGGCCAGTTGACCAATCCCCACCCCTTGCTTC
>NZ_JAIUHP010000030.1:0-38548 GCF_020165175.1 Mesorhizobium sp. CA16 | reverse complement strand
TTCCTTTCCCTCCGGAGGGGGGAAAGGTGGCGCTGCGAAGCAGCGACGGATTGGGGGAACCACCTGGCAATCAAGCCGAGGCCTGATCAGTCACGCCAGTCACAGAAGATACGTTGCATAGACAAAGTGGGGGAGATGTCCGGCAGGACAGGGGGCGCGAACGATCGCGACACTCGTTGCGCCAGCTAACTCCGCTTCAGCACCTTCCCCAGCTTGAAGAACTCCTTCCACGGGTCGGCCTTCTTCAGCTCGTTCAGCGTCGTCTTATCCCCAAGCGGGAACGCATTCGGTGCCAGGCCCTTCTTTATCTCCGGCCAGGTCGCCGGCATCGATATCGTCGCGCCCTTCTTGGCGCGCGAGGAATAGGGCGCGACGGTGGTCGAGCCCCTGCCGTTGCGCAGATAGTCGACGAAGATCTTGCCGGTGCGCGCCTTCTTCGACAGCGTCGCCGTATATCGGTCGGGCGCGGCCTGCTCGAGCGCGCGGGCGAAATCATGCGCGAAATCCTTGACCTCGTCCCACTCCGCCGACGGCTTCAGCGGCACCAGCACGTGATAGCCCTTGCCGCCTGAGGTCTTGACCAGGTTCGGCAGCGACAGCTCGTTGAGCTGCTCGTGGATGTCGAGCGCGGCCTCGCGCACGCGGCCGACATCGACGCCTTCGTCAGGATCGAGATCGAAGATGATCTGGTCCGGCTTTTCCAGCTTATCGATCGTCGAGCCCCAGATGTGCACCTCGACCACGCCGTACTGGACGAGCGCCGCCAGCCCGTCGAAATCCTTGATGAACAGTATCTCCTCGCCATCGGTCGGATCCTTCATCCTGGCGATCTTGTCGCTCATGCCGGGCGAGGCGTGTTTCTGGAAGAAGCGCTGGCCGTGGATGCCGTCCGGCGCCCGCACCAGGCTCAGCGGCCGGTTGACGACGAATTCTGCCATGCGCGGCCAGACCAGAGCGTAGTGATCGAGCAGGTCCCGCTTGGAAACCTTTTCGTCGGGCCATAGCAGCTTGTCGGGATGCGAGAGCTTGATCGAGGTCTTCGCCGTTCCGGCCGAGGGTTTCGGCGCGGTCTTTGCACCCGGCTTCGCCCCGGTTTCGGCCTTCTTCGGCTGTTCCTGCACGACTTCCTCCGCCGGCTTGTCCTCGCGCAACCCCTGGAACGAGGCGTGCCGGATTATACGGTCGGAAGTCCAGCTGCGGAACTCTACCTCGCCGACAAGTTCCGGCTTGACGAAGGTGAGGCCCTTGCCCTTGGGCACGGCGGCCGAGAACGGCGAGGCCGTCGCCTTGAGGCCGTCGAGCTTCTTCTTCAAATCCGTCATCACCTTGCCGGAAAAGCCGGTGCCGACACGGCCGGCGTAATGCAGCTTGCCGCCTTCGTTGAAGCCGACCAGCAGCGAGCGCAGGCCGCGCCCGGTCTTGTCCGAGGGCAGATAGCCGCCGATGACGAATTCCTGGCGCAGCGTGCATTTGGATTTGATCCAGGAGAGCCCCCGCCCACTGCGGTAGGGCGCGTCGGCGCGTTTCGATACCACGCCTTCCAGGCCCATGCGGCAGACATGCTGCAGCATGACCTTGCCCGGCTCGTGGAAATGGTCGCTGAAGCGCAGCGCCGAATGTTCGGGCTGCTGGCCCAGCAGCTCTGCCAGCGCCTGCTTGCGTTCGACCAAGGGTTCGCGGCGCAGGTCCCTGCCGTCGAGCCGCATCAGGTCGAAGACATAGTAGACGAAGCGGTCGGCGCGTCGGGCCGACAGGTCCGCCTGCAGCAAGGGGAAGGACGAGATGCCGCTGTCGGCCAAAACCACGATCTCGCCGTCGATGATGGCGTCGCGGCATTTCAGCCTGGCAAGCGCGCCGGTGACCGGACCATCGAATTTGTCCGTCCAGTCAAGACCGGCGCGAGTGAGCAGCCTGACCTCGCTGCCGGCGATCTGCGCCTGCATGCGGTAGCCGTCGAATTTGACTTCATGCAGCCAGTCCTCGCCGGCGGGCGCATCCTTTTCCAGCGTCGCCAGCTGCGGCTCGATGAATTCGAGACGCTTGCCAGGCCCGGCCTTGGTCTTGGCGGCAGCCGGCCTGTTGGATTGCCAGACTTTCGGTGTCTGCCCCCTGGCGGTCTTGCCTTCGCCCACCTCCTCGATGGTCAGGCCCGACTTCACCGATTTCGGTTCCTCCTCGAGAACATCCTCGCCGGGCCGGGCGGCGGCATCGTCGGATTTGATCAGCAGCCAGTTGTCGCGCTTCTCGCCCGGGCGGGGCCGCAGCCTGACCAGATGCCAGCGGCCGTTGAGCTTGTGGCCCTCGAGCTCGAAGTCGATATGGCCCTTCTTCATGCCCTTGGCCGGATCGCCATCCGGCGTCCACTTGCCTTCGTCCCAGACGATCACCGAGCCGCCGCCATATTGGGCCTTCGGAATGGTGCCTTCGAAGGACGCGTAGTCGATCGGGTGATCCTCGACATGCACGGCCAGCCGCTTCTCATGCGGATCGAGGCTCGGGCCGCGCGTCACCGCCCAGCTCCACAAGACGCCGTCATGCTCAAGCCGGAAATCATAATGGAGCCGCGTGGCGGCATGCTTCTGGACGACGAAGATGCCGCCGCCTTGCTTTTGCCTGCCGACCTTGCCGGCCGGCTCGGCGGTCTTCTTGAAGTCGCGCTTGGCGTGATACTGCTCGAGGCCGGCCATGCCGCCATCCTCCTATGCGGATTTGCGTTTTGGCGCGGCCTTGCTCTTGCTTTTCCCGGCCGCCGCTTTCGATGTGGCCTTGCCGGCTTTGCCGCCGCCTTCCGCGTTCAGGCTCTTCTTCAACGCATCGAACAGGTTGACCACGTTGGACGGCTTTGGCTGCGCCTTGGCCTTGGGCGCCTTCTTGCCCGCCTTCTTGGCGCGGATCAGCTCGAGCAGCGCCTCCTCGTAGCGGTCGTCGAATTTCGACGGGTCGAACTTCGTCTTCTTGCCGTCGATGATGTGCTGGGCCAGGTCGATCATCTCCTTGTCGGTCTTCGCCGCCGCGATGTCCTCGAACACCGTCGCCGGCCGGCGCACCGTGTCGTCGTAGCGCAAGGTGGTCAGCACCATGCCCTTGCCGAGCGGCTCGATCGCCACCGGCCGCTCGCGCCGATAAAGCACGATGCGCGCAAGCCCCGCCATCTTCCTGGCCGCCATCGCGTCGCGGATGACGGCGAAGGCTTCTTGCGACACCTCGTCCGCCGGGGAAACATAGTAGGGCGTGTCGAGGTAGATCTGCTCGATCGAGGATTTCTCGACGAAGCCGTCGAGGCTCATCGTGTGCGAGGATTCGATCTGCACCGCCTCGATCTCGTCCTCCTCGATATGGACGAAGTCGCCGTCGCTCAACTCATAGCCCTTGACCTCGTCGCCCTCTTCAAGCGGCTTGCCGGTGCCCGCATCGACATAGATGCGCTTCACGGTGTTGCCGGTCTTGCGGTTGAGGATGCGGAAAGAGACTTTCTCGGCATGAGTCACGACGTTGGTGAGCTCGATGGCGCATGTGACCAGCGACAGTTTGAGATAGCCCTTCCAAGCCGGGCGTGGTGCCATTGCGAACTCCTGCGCGATGCGGTTTCAATCGCAACGGACAGGGGTTCGCTTGGGTTCCGGGAGGGCTGGCCACGCAGCCTGCTATTCGGCGGCCTGCAGGTTGACCTTGCTTTCCGCGATCTCGGTGAGCTTGCGGTCCGTCGCCTCTTCTTCCTTGAGGTTCTTGGCCAGCACGTTGGCGCAGTCGCTGCGGCCGAGCTGCTTGGCCCAGGCGATCAGCGTGCCGTAGCGCGTTATCTCATAGTGCTCGACGGCCTGGGCGGAGGCGATCAGCGCAGCGTCCAGGACCTCCTTGTCGTCGACATCGCCGCTGACTTCGTCGGCCTCCGCGAGGATGCCGTCGATGGCCGGGCAATTGACGGTCTTGGCCTTGACGCCGTGCAGCTCGAACACCTGCTCGACCCGCTCGATGTGGCCCTTGGTCTGCGCGAGATGCTTCTCGAAGCCGCCCTTCAATTGCGGATCGGTCGCCTTGTCGATCATTTTCGGCAGCGATTTCTCGATCTGCTTCTCGGCATAATAGATGTCGCGCAGCGTGTGGATGAAGAGGTCGTCCAGCGTCTTGATGTCTTTCGAAAAGAAGCCCATGGCGGTTGCCTTTCCATGTTTCGCATTGTCGGGAAGTTGCGCGGCAGAGGGCCGCCAACACGGCCGGTTCGCCCCCGGCCTTGAGGGGTCAACGTCGTGTTCCGGGACAGGTTCCTGCCCGACCAGGCGCACGAAAGGAAATTCCCTGTCACCGGCCGGACGTGAAACAGATGCGCGCGCAAGCGACATCCGAACGAAACATATGTGATGCAAAAGTCACACGGAGCGGAATCGCGACGAAAGGCGCCGAAAGACCCCGAATCAGCCGCAATCCCGCCACGAAGCAACGTGTTTCGGACCAGAAATTAACATCACGTTCACCGACTATTCACGCCTCGACGCTATGCTCTCGAACAATTCGGACGGGACATCCGAAAGCGGGACAGGGACCAGGTAAATGAACTTCTGGAATCACATCGCCGGCTATGCCGCAGCCATTCGCGAATTCGTCGCGCCGACCTATCGGCCGGAGCGCTATTACATGCGCGGCCCAGGCCCGGCCTGCGCGCGCCGCGGCAACTCGCTGGGCGTCGGCGTGAACTGATCATGACCCGCGAACGAGCCCACCATGGCCGCATCTGCCGGCCGGCCGCCGACCAGCGCGCCACCACCTATCGCGCCGAGCGGTTGACGCTCGCCGGCAACTGGCGTGCGACAACGCCGCGACTTTGACGCCGCCGCCGGCTGCCTTAGTGTCTCCCCTAGCTTAGTGCCTAGGGTCACAAGCAGCCGGGGCCGCCATGACCGACCTGCCCGAACGTCCCATCTTGCCGCGCCGGGCCTATGACGCCCGCCAGCCGCTGATCGTGTTCGACGGCGTCTGCGTGTTCTGCTCGGGCTTCGTTCAGCTCATCCTCAAGCTCGACCGGAAAAGACGTTTCCGCTTCGCCACCGCGCAGTCGCCGCTCGGCGAGGCGCTGTTTCGCGAGCACGGCCTGCCGACCGACGACTACGACAGCAACCTCGCCATCATCGACGGCGCGGCCTACACGAAGCTCGACAGCTTCGTCGCGGTCATGGCCGCGCTCGGCTGGCCATGGCGCGCCGCGAAGGCGCTGCTCATCCTGCCGCGGCCGCTGCGCGACTGGCTTTATGACCGCGTCGCCAAGAACCGCTACGCGCTGTTCGGCCGGAAAGACAGTTGCGAGATACCTTCGGCCAAGTTGCGGGAGCGATTGATCGGCTGACGGCGGTTACGGCAGGCTTGGGGCAAGGCATGAAGCTTCTCATCGTCGGCGGCTACGGCACCTTCGGGGGACGCATCGTCCGATTGCTGGAGAACGAGCCACGCCTCGAGCTCATCATCGCCGGCCGGTCGCTCGCCAGGGCCGAGGCTTACTGCAAAGGACGGGGCGCGACCGAGGCCAGGCTCGTGCCGGCGGCATTCGACCGCGACGGCGACCTTGCCGCGCAACTCGCCGGCATGCTGCCCGACATCGTGGTCGACGCCAGCGGTCCGTTCCAGGCCTATGGCGAGGGGCGCCACCGGCTGGTCCAAGCCTGTATCGGTGCGCGCATCCACTATCTCGACCTTGCCGACGGTTCGGACTTCGTCGCCGGGGTATCAGCCTTCGACGCGGCGGCTAAGGCGGCCGGCGTGATGGTGCTCTCCGGCGTGTCGAGCTTTCCTGTGCTGACGGCGGCGGTCGTGCGGCGCCTTTCGGCCGGCATGGTGCGTGTCGACGGCATCCGCGGCGGCATTGCGCCATCGCCCTTCGCCGGCGTCGGCGAGAACGTCATCCGCGCCATTGCAAGCTATGCCGGCCGGCCGGTGCAGATGCTGCGGGGCGGCAGACCGGCCGAAGGTTATCCGCTCACCGAGCAGATGCGCTATACGATCGCGCCGCCCGGGCGCGTGCCGTTGAGAAACACGCTGTTCTCGCTGGTCGACGTGCCGGATTTGCGCGCGCTGCAGGCGTTGTGGCCGGAAACGAAGATGATCTGGATGGGCGCCGGCCCGGTGCCCGAGCTGCTGCACCGGGCGCTGATCGGCCTGGCTTGGCTGGTCCGCGCTGGCCTGGTGCGGTCGCTGTCGCCGCTGGCGCCGCTGATGCATTGGGCGACCAACCGGCTGTCATGGGGCGAGCATCGCGGCGGTATGTTCGTGGAGGTCGACGGCGCAGATGCAGAGGGCAGACCAAACAAGCGGTCCTGGCACCTGTTGGCCGAGGGCGATGACGGGCCGCTGATCCCGTCCATGGCGGTCGCGGCGATCGTCCGCAAGGCGCTCGACGGCCGCATGCCCGCGCCGGGCGCGCGGGCGGCCGTGCGCGACGTCGAGCTGGAGGACTATGAAACGCCGTTCGCCGGCAAGACGATTTACACCGGCTTCAGGGACGACACCGGCAAAGGGAAGGCGCTTTATCCCGATCTGCTCGGCGATGCGTGGGAAAGCCTTCCGGCTGAAATCCGCGCCATGCATGAGGGAGCGGCAATGGCGAATGGACGCGCCAGCATCGAACGCGGCGGCGGCATTCTTAGCCGGCTTGCCGCCCGCATGGCCGGCTTCCCACCTGGCGCGGCCGATGTCCCCGTCAAGGTGCGTTTCGCTGCCGACGGGCACGGTGAGACCTGGACGCGGACTTTCGCAACGTACGGTTTTTCGAGCCGGCAGTTTGCCGGGCGTGGCCGATCGGAGCGGCTGCTTTGCGAGCGCTTCGGCCCGCTCACCTTCGCCATGGCGTTGGTGGCGGGCAAGAACCGCCTGTCGCTCGTGCTGCGCCGCTGGAGCTTTCTCGGCCTGCCGCTGCCGATGTGGCTTTGTCCGCGCTCGACCGCGTACGAAACCGTCGAGGACGGCCGCTTCCGCTTCCATGTCGAGATATCGCACCCGGTCGCCGGGCTGATCGTGCGCTACCGCGGCTGGCTCGAGCCGTCGCACGGTTCAAGCACGGTGGGTTCGCCGGCCGTCTCGCCCAATTCGCGGCAGCCGGCGGCCGTGCACAGCGTCCAACCCTTCCCGGTGGCGCCGGACGCCGCGAGCACCAGGCGCGGCTGGGGTCCGATCCGCGGCGCATAGACCCACCAGCCGCTGCGCAGCATCGAGCCCTCCGGCGGCTCCATGCCGGCGCCGGAGCCCTTGACCCGCGCCTCGACGACCTGCAGCCCGGCCGGCAACACTTTCCAATCCTCCTGCCAGCGCGTCCGTTCCACCGAATGCGTCCAGGACAGCGTGAAGGCGGCGACGGCAAGCGTCACCGTCTTGCCGGCGGCGAGGATGCACAGGCTCATGCGGTCCCGGCCGCGGACAGCCGGCGGGCGCGCCACCAGTGCCAGCCGATCCAGACAAACGCCAGCGCCCAGCCGGTCTCGTCGGTGAGCGGCAATGCGGCCACCAGCAGCAGGCCGGCGCAGAACGCGACGAGACGCTCCCACCAGGCCATGCGGCGGGCGAGGAAGCCGACGGCGGCGGCGCCCCAGAGCACGATGCCCATGCAGGCCTTGATGAGGATATAGCCGACCTCGACGGGATAGCCGAACGACGCCGCGATGGGACCGGCGTCCTGCAGCATCAGCGCCGGCGTGTAGACGGCCATGAACGGCACGACGAAGCCGGCAATGGCGAGCTTGGTCGCCTGGATGCCGATCTTGAGGCCGCTTTCCTTGGCCATGGGCGCGGCGGCAAAGGCGGCGAGCGCCACCGGCGGGGTCAGGTCCGCCATGATGCCGAAATAGAAGACGAACATGTGGCTGACCACCAGCGGCACGCCCAGCGACAGCAGCGCCGGGCCGGCAAGCGAGGAGGTGATGATGTAATTCGGGATGGTCGGAATACCCATGCCGAGAACCAGGCAGGTGAGCATGGTCAACACCAGCGACAGGAACAGATTGTTCTCGCCGATGGAGATGATCCAACCGATGAAGGTGGAGGCGATGCCGGTGAGCGTCAGCGTGCCGATGACGATACCGACGATGGCGCAGGCGATGCCGACGGGCAGGGCGTTCTTGGCTCCTTCGGCAAGCGAGTCGACGCAAATGCGCAGCGTCTCGCGTCCGTCCTTGAAGGCGAGGCAGGCGATGACGAGCGCCGCGATGACGAGGCTCAGCACATTGACGCCGAAGCGCATGAAGGACGCCGCGGCAAGCCCGAGCGCCAGCCAGAAGACGAAGCGAAAGGCAAGCGGTCCGATCAACGCTGCCAGCGGCGTGCCGAGGATGAGCACGATGGTCAGCGCAAGGCCCATCGTGCCGGCGAAGATCGGCGTGTAGCCGGCAAACAACAGATAGACCAGCACCGCGAGCGGCAGCACGAGCGGCCAGTGCTTCCTGACCGCTTCCCAGGGATTGGGCAACTCCGCCTTGGCCATGCCGTGCAGGCCGGCCTTGCCGGCCTCCAGATGCACCTGCCAGAAGCAGGCCCCGAAATAGAGCAGCGCCGGGATGACCGCCGCCTTGACCACCTCGGCGTAAGGGACGTTCAGGGTCTCGGCCATGATGAAGGCGACGGCTCCCATCACCGGCGGCATAATCTGGCCGCCCATCGAGGAGGTCGCCTCGACCGCGCCGGCGAAGGCGGAGCGGAAGCCGAAGCGCTTCATCAGCGGGATGGTGAACTGGCCGCTGGCGACGACATTGGCGACGCCCGAACCGGAGATGGTGCCCATCAGCGCCGAGGACAGCACGCAGACCTGGGCCGGGCCGCCGCGCCACGAACCGACGAGACCGAGCGCGAAATCGTTGAACAGCGCGATCATGCCGGCCCGTTCGAGGAAGGCGGCAAAGACGACGAAGATGAAGATATAGGCCGCCGAAACATAGACCGGCGTGCCGTATATGCCTTCTGTGCCATAGGCGAAGGTGTCGACAAGCTGCGCGAAATCATAACCGCGATGGATGAAGGGCGGCGGCAAATGATTGCCAACGAAGCAATAGGCGAGGAAGATGAAGGCGATGACCGCCAGCGGCAGGCCCATCAGCCGTCTGGCGGCTTCGAAGACCAGCACCACCAGCAGCGCGCCGACGATCAGGTCCGGCGTGGTGAGGAAGCCGGAGCGGCGGATGAGGTCGGCATAGAAGACCCAATTGTAGAGGCCGGTGGCGAATCCCAGCACGCCGAGCGTCCAGAACACTGCTTTCGCCGCGGCGCTCCTGGCGCGCAGATTGGCGATCAGGCCGAAACCGAGCAGCAGCAGGAAGCCGACATGCATGGCCCGCACTACCTGGCTGGGCAGGCTGCCATAAGCGGCGATGTAGATCTGGAAGACGGAAAAGGCGACCGCAACCAGGAACGCCGCCTTGCCGGCGAGGCCTTCACCAAAACCGGGCGGCAGACCTTCGACTTGTTCCTCGGCGACGGGAAGATGGAACGTGGGCGGGTTGCCGTCGCTTGTTGTTGCGGGCTTGGCTTCGCTCATCCGACGGGCTCCAAGACGAACGAATGACAGTGCGAGGCACCCCCCTCTGCCCTGCCGGGCATCTTTCCCGCAAGGGGGGAGATTGGAAGCGTCAATGACGGCGCTCTTCCTGCTACACCGGCGATTGGCGAAGCGCGCGGCGACAGCCAATCTCCCCCCTTGCGGGGGAGATGGCCGGCAGGCCAGAGGGGGGTGCTTGGCGAAGACATCTCAGACTGCCGCGCTCCCTACTTCAGCAGCCCTTTTTCCCTGTAATATTTCTCCGCGCCGGGATGCAGCGCCACCGGCATGCCGTCCAGCGCCTTGGCCGGATCGATCGCCTTGGCGGCGGCATGGGCGGCTACCAACTGGTCGAGATGTTCGAACAGCAGCTTGGTCATCTGGTAGGCGGTCTCGTCGGAGACGTCGGCGCGGGTAATCAGGAAATTGCCGACCGCGGCGGTCGCGACATCTTCCGCCTGGCCTTCATAGGTGCCTTTCGGGATGACCACCGACAGATAGGGCGCGCCGATCTTGGCGACGTCCTCGGCCGGCACGGCGACGACATTGATGGGAACCGAGGTCGCGAGATCGCGGATGGAGGCAACGCCGAGGCCGGCAGACTGCAAGGTGGCATCGAGCTGGCGATTCTTGATCAACTCGACCGACTCGGCGAAGGGCAGATACTCGACCCGCCCGAGATCCTCGTATTTTAGGCCGGCGGCGGCGAAGATGGCGCGCGCGTTGAGCTCGGTGCCGGAGGCGGGCGCGCCGACCGACAGGCTCTTGCCCTTGAGGTCGGCGAGCGTCTTGATGCCGGAGTCCTGGCTGGCGACGATCTGGATGTAATTGGGATAGATGGCGGCAATGCCGCGCAGCTTGTCGAGCTTGCCCGGGAAGCCGGCCTCCGTATTGCCCTCGGCGGCCATCTTGACGGAATCGCCGAGCGCAAAGGCGATCTCGCCCTTGCCCTGCTGCAGCAGGTTGAGGTTCTCGACCGAAGCCTTGGTCGCCTGAACCTGGGTGCGCGAGCCCTCGATGCCCTTGCCGTAAATCTCCGACAGGGCGACGCCGAGCGGATAGTAGACGCCGGACGTGCCGCCGGTGAGCACATTGATGAATTCCTGCGCCCCGGCCGACACGGCGCCAAGGCCGAGCGACAAGGCCAGCGCGCCGGCGGCAATAGATTTGGTCCTGAAATTGAACATCGCGATTTCCTCCCTGAAAATGTCGGCCCGCAATCCGCCCCCTCCCGGCGAGCCCGCGACGAGTTTAGACGGCGGAAAGCAAATGCCAACCCGCAATTGCGTGCGTTAGACCAATGGTTGAGTAGCGGCGAACGACGGCTTGCGCTCGATGGCTTTGGGGGCGAAAGATTTTTCCGGCGCCTGTCGAAATCGGTCGATGCCGCACGACATAAGTCGGCACGCGACGATGCGGCCTTCAAGAAAACGGGAGAACTTCCATGCGTTACATGCTTTTGATCTACAATGACGAGGCCGCGATGGCGAACGTGTCGAAGGAGCAGACCCAGCAGGTGCTCGCGGCCTATGGCGCCTATACCGAGGCGCTGAAGAAATCCGGCGCGTACATCGCCGGCGAGCGGCTGCGCCCGACGCAGGCGGCCACCGCGGTCCGGATGGCGAACGGCAAGACCAACGTGCTCGACGGCCCCTATGCCGACACCAAGGAGCAACTGGCCGGCTTCTATATGATCGAGGCGGCCGACATCGACACGGCGATCGAATGGGCCGCGCGCTGCCCCGCGTCCAGCACCGGCACGGTCGAGCTGCGGCCGATCTGGGAAATGGCTGAATACGTAGCAGCCGCATAGCGATCCTACGATGCATGATCGCTCGCAGATCGCGCGGGCGGCCGCCGAAGCGGCCGCCCGGCGCAGCTACGGCAAGCTGGTCGCCTGGCTGGCGGCGCGCACGCGCGATGTCGCCGGCGCCGAGGACGCGCTGGCCGATGCCTTCGCCGCCGCGCTCGAACGCTGGCCGCGAACCGGCGTGCCGGCGCAGCCCGAAGCCTGGCTGCTCGCCGTGGCGCGGCGGCGCGACGTAGACGCCGTGCGGCGTCGTCTGACCCGCGAGGCGGCGCGCGATCATCTGCAGCTGATCGCCGAGGAAATGGAGGAGCGCGTGCGCGGCGAAGACCTGCCCGACGATCGACTGCGGCTGATGTTCGCCTGCGCCCATCCGGCGATCGAGGCCAGCGTGCGCGCGCCGCTGATCCTGCAGACGATCCTCGGTTTCGACGCCGCGACGATCGCCTCGGCCTTCCTGGTTTCGCCGGCGACTATGGGCCAGCGGCTGGTGCGGGCCAAAGCCCGCATCCGCGAGACAGGGATTCCGTTTCGCGTGCCGGAGCAGGCGGAACTGGGCGAGCGGCTGGGCGCGGTGCTCGAAGCGATCTACGCCACCTTCGCCGAGGGCTGGTCGGATCCGACCGGCACGGACAGCCGCCGGCGCAATCTCGCCGCCGAAGGCATCTGGCTTGGACGGCTGGTCGCCTCGTTGATGCCCGACGAGCCGGAGGCGCTCGGCTTGCTGGCGCTGATGCTTTTCGCCGAGGCGCGCCGCTCGGCGAGACGCGACCCGCAGGGCGACTTCGTGCCTTTGGTCGAGCAGGACATCGCGCTCTGGGACGACAGCCTGATCGACGAGGCGGAAGCCTTGCTGGTGCGCGCCGCGCAAAGGGGGATCATCGGCCGCTACCAGCTGGAGGCCGCCGTGCAGTCCGCCCATACGGCACGCCGGCGCGGCAGCGGCACCGACTGGGCGGCGATCCGCCAGCTGTATGATGCGCTGCAGGCCGTGGCCGGCTCGCCCGTGGTGGCGATCAACCGCGCGGTGGCGATCGCCGAAACCGAGGGCGCTACGGCCGGCCTAGCGGCGCTTTACGTGCTGGGCGACGACAAGCGGCTGGAGGACTACCAGCCCTATTGGGCGGCCCGCGCCGGGCTGTTGGCGAGACTCGGCAATATCAAGCAGGCGGCAGAATCCTACGACCGGGCGATCGGCCTCGAGCGCGACGCCGCGCTGCGGCGTTTCCTGCAGGGCGAGAAGGCGAAGCTCGTCAGGAATTAGGGCAATGCCAGGGAGATTGGCTGCAGCCTCCCGACCTCGTCATTCTAGGGCGGAGCAAGGAGCGAAGCGACGCGCGCAGACCCTAGAATCCATGCCGTTACCTTGGCCGAAGGATGCAAACGGCGCAGAATTCTGCACCGTTGCGGCGCGTCGAAGTCACGGAATGGATCCTCGGGTCTGCGCGCGTCGCTTCGCTCCTTGCTTCGCCCGTGGATGACGATGCCGGACCGTTTCGGCCAATCTCCAAGGCGTGCGATCTGCCAGCGCAACCGCTGCGCACTTGCCTGGAATTGCCCTAGGCCCACATCTCGTGCGTGGCGTTCAGCTTGCGCATCAGCTCATTCTCGCGCAGCCTCGCCCACAGGCGTTCGATGTTCGGCCAGGCGCCGCGCGCCTTCTGGACCTCGGGATGCCAGGCCACCAGCATGACGAGGTAGATGTCCGCCAGCGACAGCGTCTTGCCGGCCAGCCAGTCGCGGCCGGCCAAAGCCTGATCGAGAATGGCAAAGCCGCGATCCATCTCGGCGACCGCCGCCTGCTTAACCGGCTGCAGGCCGTCGCCATCGGTGGTGTAGCGTTGGGCATAATAGAGCCGCAGCACCGCCGGGTAGAGCACCGACGACATGAAAGCCAGCCAGCGCAGGAAATCGGCGCGGGCGGGCGAGCCCGCTTGCGGCGCGAGACGAGCTTCAGGGTGGCGCTCGGCGAGCAGGATGCAGATCGCCGCAGATTCGGTCAGCGAATGACCGTCCGGCAGTGTCAGCACGGGCACCTGGTTCAAAGGGCTGATGGCGAGGAAGGCCGGATCCGGCGGATCCTTCTTGGGTACGTCGATCTGCTCGAAGGGCACGCCGGCCATGGCAAGCGCCGCCTCGACGACGAAGCCGCCGCTGTTTGGGCGCGTATAGAGCTTGTACATGAAAACCCTCCCACCGGCCGATTGGGCCGGCGGCGATATGAGCCGGAAGCGGCGCCTGCCTCAAGCCGCCGACGAATGCCACCGGCGCCTTTTCAGCGGTCCAGTCCGTTCAGGCCCCCAGCCCGTCGAACAGGATGGTCGAGAGATAGCGCTCGGCGAAGGAGGGGATGACGACGACGAGGGTCTTGCCCTTGTTCTCCGGCCGAGAGCCGACGACGATTGCCGCCTGGAGTGCCGCGCCCGACGAGATGCCGACCGGAACGCCTTCGAGCCGGGCGACGAGACGCGCATTGGCGACCGAATCCTCGTTCGAGACCCTGACGACCTCGTCATAGATCGAGGTGTCGAGGATTTTGGGCGCAAAGCCTGCGCCGATGCCCTGGATCTTGTGTGGGCCGGGCTGGCCTCCCGACAGAACCGGCGAGGCTTCCGGCTCGACCGCCACGACGTGCAGCGAGGGCTTGCGCTTCTTCAGCACCTGGCCGACGCCGGTGATGGTGCCGCCGGTGCCAATGCCGGCAACGAAGATGTCGACCTCGCCATTGGTGTCGTTCCAGATTTCCTCGGCCGTGGTGCGGCGGTGGATTTCAGGATTGGCCGGGTTCTCGAACTGCTGCGGGATGATGGCGTTGGGCAGCGTCGCGGCGAGCTCGTCGGCCTTGGCGATTGCGCCCTTCATGCCTTTCGGGCCTTCGGTCAGCACCAGCTCGGCGCCGAGCAGCGCCAGCATCTTGCGGCGCTCGACCGACATCGTCTCCGGCATGGTGAGGATCAGCTTGTAGCCCTTGGCGGCGGCGGCGAAGGCGAGCGCGATGCCGGTGTTGCCGGAAGTCGGCTCGATCAGCGTGGTCTTGCCGGGCGAAATCTTGCCGGCCTCCTCCAGCGCCTCGATCATGGCGACGCCGATGCGGTCCTTGACGGAGGCGATCGGGTTGAAGAATTCGAGCTTGGCCAGAAGGTTGGCGACGATGCCCTTCTCCCTGGCGAACTTGTCCAGCCTGACCAGCGGCGTGTCGCCAATCGTCTCCGTGATCGAGTTGAAGACGCGGCCGCGGCCGGGCACGCGCGCGGAGGTGACGGGCTTGTTCATTGGTTTCGCTCCCAAGGCAATGGCACAGGCGGACAGAATAAGACTTTCAACCGCGCAAGATAGGCTGCGGCTGGAAAATATCCGAGTGGGGCGGTTGCTCAAAAGCGCCCGAGGCCGGAAATGCATTTTCCGCCACGCCGGGTTTCAGGAATAGTTTGGCCGAATTCGGGATCGGTTGAGATTGGAACCTATTGACGCGCCGCTATGGCGGCAGCCGCGCCCATCATGAAGCCGGCGGCGGTGCGGTTCAGCACCTTCAGCGCGCGCGGCGATTTCAGGAACCAGCGCGCCTTGGCCGCGAGCGCCAGATAAGGCACCAGCACCACGAACAGAACCGCCACAGTGAGCATCGCAAGAATCGCGTAGTCGGCGAGCGTGATCGTCTTCAGGTCGACGATGGTCGGCGTGATGGCGAGATAGAAGATCATCGTCTTGGGATTGCCGAGCGTCACCGTCAGCCCGGCGATGAAGCTCGACACCAGCCCGCCTTTGGCCTTCCGCGCCTCGACGGTCTCGGGCGTGATGCCGCTGGTCCAGAAGCGCCAGGCGAGGAAGGCGAGATAGGCGACGCCGGCCCATTTGATGGCGAGGAAGACCATGCCGAAGGTCTGGGCGACGAAAGCAAGCCCGAGCACGACGGCGGTGAGATAGGTGAGGTCGCCGAGCATCAGGCCGAACGACATGGCAAGCGAGGACCGGAAGCCGGAGCCGAGCGCGCGGGCGACAAGCGCCGTGACGCCGGGGCCCGGAATGGCGGCGGCGACGCCGAGCGCGGCGCTGTAGGCAAGGAATCCGGTGAGTGTCATTGGTTCTGGCCTGGCGTATGTGGGGCTGGGTTTTTATCACGATGCCGGATCGACGGTAATTCCCTCGCACTGGAATTCGTTACGCCAGCGCGACTGGCACGGGCATTTGGCCGGTCGCCCGGCGGGCGCCTTGGAGATTGGCTGGAGCGTCCCAACCTCGTCATCCACGGGCGGAGCAAGGAGCGAAGCGACGCGCGCAGACCCGAGGATCCATTCCGTGACCTCCGAGCGCCACAACGGTGCAGAATTCTGCGCCGCTGCACTCTTTGATCAGGGTCACGGAATGGATTCCAGGGTCTCCGCGACGCCGCTTCGCGGCTGCTCCGCCCTGGAATGACGAGGTTGGAGGAGCTACCCACCATACGTAATACGCCAGATCGTCCCGTTGCCGTCCTCGGTTAGAATCAGCGCGCCGTCCCTGGCCACGGCGACGCCGACCGGCCGGCCCCAGACCGCGTCGTCGGATATGACGAAGCCGGTGGCGAAGTCCTCGTATTCGCCGGTCGGCTTGCCGTCCTTGAATCTCAGCCGCACCACCTTGTAGCCGGTGCGGACATTGCGGTTCCACGAGCCGTGCAGCGTGACGAAGGCGTCGCCCTTAAAATCGGCCGGGAAGTTGGCGCCATCATAAAAGGCGATGTTGAGCGGCGCCGAATGCGCCTGCATCAGCACGTCCGGAACCGTGACCTTGCCGGCGAGATCGGGGCGGGCGCCCTTGTGGCGCGGGTCCTCATTGTCGCCGATATAATACCAGGGCCAGCCATAGAAGGCGCCTTCCTTCACGGCGGTGGCATATTCGAAGGGGGTGTTGTCGCCAAGCTCGTCGCGCTCGTTGACGACGCACCAGAGCGCGCCTGTCTCGGGCTGCATGGTCATGCCGGAACAGTTGCGCAGGCCGGTGGCGACCGTCCTGCGGTTGTTGCCGTCGGGGTCGAAGGCCAGCACGTCGGCGCGACCCTGTTCCGGACCCCAGGCCTCGCCCAGCGGCTGCGATTTCGTCCACGCCTCGACACCGCCCTTCGGCTTCGCGCCCATGTCCTCGGCGATGTTGGAGCCGGAACCGACCGACAGATAGAGCGTCTTGCCGTCGGGCGAGAAGGCGATGTCGCGCGTCCAGTGGTGGCTCGCGGGGACTTTGGCGACGATGGTTTCCGGCTTGCCCGACGCTTCCAGGTCGCCGTCGCGGTAGGGGAAGCGGACGACGCTATTGCTGTTGGCGACATAGACCCATTGCGGCTTGTCGCCCGGCGGGTAGAAGGCGATGCCGTAGGGCCGGGTCAGGCCCTTGGCGAAGATCGACTCCTGTGCAGGCTTGGCGCTGCCTTCTGCGAGGCGATAGACGCGCACCTGGCTCGCCCGGCTGTCGGCAACGAAGAGGTCGCCGTTCGGCGCCACCCGCACGACGCGAGGACTGTCGACGCCGGATGCGATCAGCTCGGCGGAAAAGCCGGGCGGAAGCTTTGGCTTAGCATCCTCAGGACGATCGGTGACGCCGCCGCCGTTGGAGGCGGACTCCGTCATATCGGGTTTCGGCAAATCCTCAGGTTTCAGCAGCCGGCGCACGCCCGGACGGTCGGCTTTCCAGTCGCCGAAAGCTTTTTCGCCGCTGAGCAAGGGCTGACCGGCCTGCTGCGCAAAGGCAGCCGTGGCAAAAACCAGTGCGAGGCCCGCAAGGCCGGCGATCCGCATCATGCTGTCCTCCGTCTCTGCCACTATGTCCTGCCTTCGGGTGCCTCAGTCGATAAGGCCCCGGAGATAGAACATATTGGGCTAACGATCGAAAAGAGAAGCTCGCGCACGTGACTTGCCGGCCTCAGGCCTCTTCGGGATCCAGATCGTCGTCGAGGCGCTTTTCCAACTCGACGAGATCAGCCGGCAGGGGCAGGCCCATGGCGCGCATCTCCCTCAATTTCTCGCGCAGCTGCTCCTGGATCTCGTGCTCGTCCTCGGGCTGGTTCACCATTTCCTCGAGCAGCAGGCTGATCTGGGCCTTGAGCGATTCCAGCGCCATGTTCTTCTCCTTTGCACCCTCAGCTGTGTCGAGGTTCAGGTCAGGCCAGCCTCACCTGAATATCGATACACCTAACGAAGCATGCGGGAAATCAGTTGTGCAGTGTAATCGACCATGGGCACGATGCGGGCGTAGTTCAGCCGGGTCGGCCCGATGACGCCAAGCGCGCCGACGACGCGGGCGTCCTTGTCGCGATAGGGGGCGACGACCAGCGAGGAGCCGGACAGCGAAAACAGCTTGTTCTCCGAGCCGATGAAGATGCGCACGCCAGGCCCCTCCTCGGCAAGGTCGAGGAGCTGCAGCAGCCCGTCCTGCGTTTCGAGGTCCTCGAACAAATGGCGTAGCAATTCGAGATCGGCCTGAGCGGTGACGTTTTCCAGGAGGTTGGCGCGGCCGCGCACGATAAGGCGCGCCGGCAGGCCGCTTTCGGCGCCGGCCCAGACCGCGAGGCCTTTCTCGACCAGATCCTGCGACAGCGTGTCGAGGGCCGCCCTGGTCTCGTCCTTGATGCGGGCGATTTCCGCCCGCGCCTCGGCCAGCGTCCGGCCACGGATATGCGCATTGAGGAAATTGGACGCCTCGTGCAGCTGCGACACGGTGGTGCCGGCCGGCAGGTCGACGACGCGGTTCTCGACATCGCCGTTCTGCGACACCAGCACGGCGAGCGCCTTTGCGGGCTCGAGCTGGATGAATTCGATGTGCTTCAGCGCCACCTCGTGCTTGGAGGCGAGCACGAGGCCGGCGCCGCGCGACATGCCCGACAGCATCTGGCTGGCCTCGGTCAGCATATGCTCCAGCGTCGCGCCCGAGCCGGAGGCGCGCACCTGCGCCTCGATGGTGCGGCGCTCGTCGTCGGAAAGGTCGCCGAGCTCCATGAAGGCGTCGACGAAGAAGCGCAGGCCGGTTTGGGTCGGCAGCCGCCCGGCGGAAACATGCGGCGCGTAGATCAGCCCCAGATGCTCGAGGTCGCTCATCACATTGCGGATGGTGGCCGGCGACAGCGACGAGGGCAGGATGCGCGACAGGCTGCGCGAGCCGACCGGCTCGCCGTCGCGCAGGTAGGAATCGACGATCCGCCGGAAAATATCGCGCGAGCGCATGTCGAGTGACTGAAGTACGGGCGACTGAGGCCCGGGCAACTGCGACGTCGGATCGACTGGTTTGTTCATTCCGGCGAGAAACCTCCTGCCGAAAGATATAGACTTAAGCCACAGCGGCGCAACCCGGTGCCGCGCTCGCGGTCACACGGTGCCGCGTTTGCGGTCACCGGTGGCGCGTTCGCAGTCGCGCGGCCCGTTTTCCTGCGCGGCGTCCTTTTCCTTTGCGACTTGCCCCGCATGCGTCTACAAGCCGGCCACGATTCCGGAAACGACAAGAAAGAAGGCCGAATGCGCCCCTCCAAACGCCAAGCCGACGAAATGCGCGCCATCTCCTTCGAGCGCGGCGTCTCCAAGCATGCCGAAGGCTCGTGCCTGGTGAAGTTCGGCGACACGCATGTCCTGTGCACGGCGAGCCTGGAGGAAAAGGTGCCGGCCTGGATGCGCAATTCCGGCAAGGGCTGGGTGACGGCCGAATACGGCATGCTGCCGCGCTCGACCGGCGAGCGCATGCGGCGCGAGGCCTCCGCCGGCAAGCAGGGCGGCCGCACGCTGGAGATCCAGCGGCTGATCGGCCGCTCGCTGCGCGCCGTGGTCGACCTGCAGGCGCTGGGCGAGCAGCAGATCACCGTCGACTGCGACGTCATCCAGGCCGATGGCGGCACCCGCACGGCCTCGATCACCGGCGGCTGGGTGGCGCTCTACGATTGCCTGCGCTGGATGGAAGCGCGCCAGATGGTGAGCGTCGCCAAGGTGCTGAAGGACCATGTCGCGGCGATTTCCTGCGGCATCCATGACGGCCAGCCGGTTATCGATCTCGACTACCTCGAGGATTCCTCGGCCGGCACCGACGCCAATTTCGTCATGACCGGCAAGGGCGGCATCGTCGAGATCCAGGGCACGGCCGAGGGCGAGCCTTTCTCCGAGGAGCAGTTCGCGGCGCTGATGGGCTTGGCGAAGAAGGGTATTTCGCGCCTGGTGAGCCTGCAGCAGATGGCGGTGGCTTAGGTTTTCGAATGCCGAGCCTAGGCCCCCCTCTCTGGCCTGCCGGCCATCTCCCCCTCAAGGGGGGAGATTGTATGTCACGCCGGCTTTCGCCAATCACCAATGCTGCAGAAGAGGTGCCGGCGCGGCCACAGCTAATCTCCCCCCTTGAGGGGGAGATGCCCGGCAGGGCAGAGAGGGGGGCCTCGTGATACCCTCCGCAATTCTCGAATCCGCCCTCTACGTCACAGACCTACACGCCGCCGAAGCCTTCTACCGCAACGTCATCGGCCTCGAAGCCTTGGGCAAGGTCGAAGGGCGCCACGTCTTCTTCCGCTGCGGCGACGGCGTGCTGCTTCTCTTCAACGCCGAGGCAACGAAAATCCCGCCAGCGCCGGACGCTCGGCTGAAGGTGCCGCCGCACGGCACGGCCGGCGAAGGGCACCTCTGCTTTGCGGCAACCGCCGATGAAATCGCCGCATGGCGCAAACATCTCGCCGCCAACAACATCGCCATCGAAAGCGATTTTGAATGGCCGCAGGGCGGGCACTCGATCTATATCCGCGACCCGTCGGGCAATTCGATCGAGTTCGCCGAGCCAAGGATCTGGGGTTTCTGATGCACTCGCAACCTTTTCATTCCCTTGGGGAAAAAAAGATCGTCGTCGCCAGCCACAATGAAGGCAAGCTGCGCGAATTCGCCGACCTGATGGCGCCGTTCGGATTCGAGGCGAAATCGGCCAAGGAATACGGCCTGCCCGAACCCGACGAGACCGGCACCACCTTCGAGGAGAACGCCTATATCAAGGCATATGCCGCCGCCAAGGCGACCGGCCTGCCGGCGCTGTCGGACGATTCCGGGCTCTGCGTCGACGCGCTCGACGGCGCGCCCGGTGTCTATACTGCCAACTGGGCCGAGACGCCGGACGGCAGCAGGGATTTCGGCATGGCCATGCAGCGCACCGAGGTGGCGCTGCAGGAGGTTGGCGCTACGGACCCTTCGCAGCGCACCGGCCGCTTCGTCGCCGTCATCTGCCTCGCCTTTCCCGACGGCGAGGCCGAATATTATCGCGGCGAGGCCGAAGGCAGGCTGGTGTGGCCGCCGCGCGGCACGCTCGGCTTCGGCTACGATCCGGTGTTCCTGCCCAACGGTTTCGACAAGACTTTTGGCGAGATGAGCGCACAAGAAAAGCATGGCTGGAGGCCCGGCCAGGCGACGGCGCTTTCGCACCGCGCCCGCGCCTTTCAGAAATTCGCCGAAGTGCGATTGAATTTGGCCAGATTGGATTTGGCGCGATCAGGACCCGCATGAGCGCAGTGCCCCTACCGCTCGACCGCAGCCCCGGCTTCGGCGTTTATATCCACTGGCCGTTCTGCGCAGCCAAGTGCCCTTACTGCGACTTCAACAGCCATGTCCGCCACCAGCCGGTCGACCAAGAGCGTTTTGCCCGCGCCTTCGAGACGGAGCTCAAGACCATGCGCGACCGCACCGGGCCGCGCGAGGTGACCAGCATCTTTCTCGGCGGCGGCACGCCGTCGCTGATGAAGCCGGAAACGGTGGCCGCCGTCCTGGAGGCCGTGGCGAGGAATTGGACGGTGCCGGCCGGCATCGAAGTGACGCTGGAAGCCAACCCGTCCTCAGTCGAGGCCGAGCGTTTCCGCGGCTATCGCGCCGCCGGCGTCAACCGCGTCTCGCTCGGCGTGCAGGCGCTGAACGACAAGGATCTGCGCTTCCTCGGCCGGCTGCACAATGTCGAGGAGGCGCTGCACGCCATTGGCCTCGCGCGCGAAATCTTCCCGCGGCTGTCCTTCGACCTGATCTACGCGCGGCCAGGCCAGACGCCGGAAGCATGGGGGGCGGAGCTGGAGCAGGCGATCGGCTATGCTGTCGACCACCTGTCGCTCTATCAACTGACGATCGAGGAGGGCACGCCCTTCCACGCGCTTTACGCGGCACGCAAATTCACGCTGCCCGACAACGACCATGCCGCCGATCTCTACGCGCTGACGCAGGAGTTGACGGCGGCGCAAGGCCTGCCGGCCTATGAGATTTCCAACCACGCGCGGCCGGGCGCCGAGAGCCGGCACAACCTCACCTATTGGCGCTACGGCGAATATGTCGGCGTCGGCCCGGGCGCGCATGGCCGTTTCGTCGAGAACGGCCGCCGCACGGTGACGATCGCGGAGAAGATGCCGGAGACCTGGGCCAACCTGGTCGAGGCCAAAGGCCACGGCGTCACCGGCGGCGAGATCCTGACGCGTTCCGAGGAGGCTGACGAGTTCCTGCTGATGGGACTGCGGCTGGCCGAAGGCATCGACCTGCAGCGCTACGAGTCGCTCTCGGGTCGCGGCCTTTCGAGCGCGCGGCTCTCGGTGCTGCAGGAAGAAGGCCTGGTGGCGCCTGTCGGCAACGCCCGCCTGCGCGCCACGACGGCGGGGATGATCGTGCTGGATGCGGTGGTGGCGGATTTGGCCAGGTAGCGCGGCAGCCAACTGATTTGTCAGTCTGCGCGATGATGTTAGATATTTGGCTTGCCTAGCCGAATGCCATTTCCATGCATCCAATGGGACCTGCAATGAAGTTCCTGATCCATGAGACGCTGCGAACTTTAAACACGGATGATGTTTTTGCGTTTGGATTGACCGAGATTTCGAAACCCGTGCGCATCCCGACTTCTATGAAGCAGTGACCGTATTCAGCAGAAACCGGAAATCGAAGAAACACAAAACATCGGGCTTGAGCGAGTTTGACGTCGTGCGCAGTTTCATGACTTATATTGGGATAAATTTGAGGGCAATCGCAAAAGACGATTCGATAGAATTCGACTTGAACGGACTTACTCTGGATCAGTACATACCGCTTACGAAATCAATACGCGAGATTATGGACGAGTAGCGCTGGTCCCTCCATAGGATATCTGCTCGCTTTGAAGAACGTGCTTTTCGTCTGCAGCCAGAATCGGCTGCGCAGCCCGACTGCCGAGCAGGTGTTTTCCAAACGCCGCGACATCGAGGTCGAATCGGCCGGCACCAATCACGACGCCCACAATCCGTTGACGCATGAGCTGGTCGCCTGGGCGGACATCATCTTCGTCATGGAAAAGGCACACCGCGCCAAGCTGCAGAAGAAATTCCGGTCGAGCCTGAAAGGCGCCAGGGTTATCTGCCTCGATATTCCGGACGACTATGAGTTCATGGACCCGGAACTGGTGCGGCTGCTGGAAGCGAGGGTGGGTAGATACCTTTGAAAGAGGCGAATGCCTCTCGCGTTCGTCATTCTCGGGCTTGACCCGAGAATCCATGCCGTTACCTTGGCCGAAGGATGCAAACGGCGCAGAATTCTGCATCGTTGCGGCGCGTCGAAGTCACGGAATGGATCCTCGGGTCTGCGCGCGTCGCTTCGCTCCTTGCTTCGCCCTGGAATGACGAAGTGGGGCCGCTCGCGGCCAATGACGATGGACGCGACGCCTTAAGCGTCGTGCTTCTGGCGGTGCTTGCCGCGGTGCTTCTCGCCATGCGCCTCGCCGTGACGGACAGGCTTCTGATCGGCCTTGTCGCGGCGCGCGCCGGACTCGGCGGCGATGGGGTGTGGAGGGATGCCCTCGCGGGCGGTCTTGCTTTCAAGTCGGCTGATAAAAATATCGAAGCGATTGGGCATCGTTCGGTCCTGCCTCCTCCCGGGGAATCAGGGGTTAAATTCGCCGATGTGGGTTTCGTTCCGCACTGTGGCAAAGGCAAGGCGATTTCGTTGCGTCGACCTCACGTTTTGCAACGGGGCGTCAGCCATGCGAAACAGGGCGGACTAAGAGGGGCATTCGGTGACCGGCGACAAACGCAGCTATCTGATCGGACAAAGCGAGATCGCGGCGCGGCCGCTTCAGCCGGCGCTCTATCTGGTGGCGACGCCGATCGGCAATCTGGCCGACATCACGCTGCGCGCGCTGGAGACGCTTGCCGCCGCCGATATCGTCGCCTGCGAGGACACGCGCGTCTCGCGCGTGCTGCTCGAGCGCTACGGGATCCGCCGCCGCACCACCGCTTATCACGAGCACAATGCGAGTGAGGCCGGGCCGAAGCTGATCGAGGCGATGGCTGCCGGGCAGAGCGTGGCGCTGATCTCGGACGCCGGCACGCCTTTGGTCTCCGATCCCGGCTACCGGCTGGTCGGCGAAGCGTTGGAGCGCGGTATTCGTGTGGTGCCGATTCCCGGACCCTCGGCCGCGCTTGCAGCGCTGACCGCTTCCGGCCTTCCTTCCGATGCTTTCCTGTTCGCCGGATTTCTGCCCGTGAAGACCGGGCAGCGGCTGACCAAGCTGGAGACGTTCAAGCAGGTGCCGGCGACGCTGATTTTCTTCGAATCGCCGCGCCGTCTCGCAGAGACGCTCGGCGCCATGGTCGAGGCGCTGGGCGGCGCGCGGAAAGCCGCCATCGGGCGCGAGCTGACCAAGACGTTCGAGGAGATGCGCACCGGAACGCTTGCCGAGCTGGCCGACCATTACGGGGCGGCCGACACGCCGAAGGGCGAGGTCGTTATCTGTGTCGGTCCGCCCGAAGCGGCGGAGGACCAGCCGGCCGACATCGACCGCCTCCTGCTCTCGCTTGCAGCCGAGATGCCGGCATCGAAGGCGGCGGCGGAAGCCGCGAAGATGACCGGCGGCCAGAAGCAGGCGCTTTACCGCCGGCTGATCGAGCTCAAGGACAGGCCATGATCCCGAAGAGTGGAGGCCGGTTTTCGGACAAGATCATGGTCAAACAGAAAGGAGCCGGGGATGGCTGAACGCACGGTCGGCCATCGCCGAAAGGCCTATCGGCGCGGCCACCGCGGCGAGTGGCTGGCGGCGCTGGCGCTGATGCTGAAAGGCTATCGCATCCTTGCCCGCCGCCACCGCACCAGGCTCGGCGAGATCGACCTCATCGCCCGGCGCGGCGACCTCGTGCTGTTCGTCGAGGTCAAGGCGCGGCGGACATTGATCGAGGCGATGGAAGCGATCGGCCGCGAATCGGAGCGCCGCATCGAGGGCGCCGCGGATTTGTGGCTGTCGCGCCAACCGGATTATGGCAGGCTGTCGATGCGCTTCGACATGGTGGCCGTGCTGCCCTGGCGCTGGCCGGTGCATGTCGAGAACGCGTTTTATGGAAGGAATTGATCCCCTTCGTTCGTCATCCTAGGGTGGAGCAGTCGCGAAGCGACGTCGCGGAAACCCTAGGATCCATGCCGTGACCTAGACGCGCTGCCACCGTGCAGAATCTGGATCAAAGAGCGTCGCGTCTAAGAAAGCTATTCGCGACCGCCGCGTTCTACGGTCCGCGTCACGGCATGGATCCTCGGGTCTGCGCGCGTCGCTTCGCTCCTTGCTCCGCCCGTGGATGACGAAGGCGTTTGGTGCGCCGCCTTAGTGTAATCACCCCCAGACCATCAGCGCCACCAGCCCGAGCCCTCCAACCACCAGCCGCCACCAGCCGAACAGCGAATAGCCGTTGCGCGAGACGTAGTCGAGCAGGAAGCGCACCACGAAGAGCGCGGTGACGAAGGCGGCGATGAAGCCGACGGCGATGATCGGCAAATCGGCCGAGGTCAGCACGTTGCGGTTCTTGAAAAGATCGAAGGCGAAGGCGCCGACCATGGTCGGCATGGCGAGGAAGAAGGAGAATTCGGCTGCCGCGCGCTTATCGACGCCCATCAGCAGCGCGCCGACGATGGTCGAGCCGGAGCGCGAGGTGCCGGGGATCAGCGACAGGCACTGGAACAGGCCGATCTTGAGATAAACGCTCAACGGGAAGTCCTCGACATCATGGTGGACCGGCTTGAGGTTGATGCGGTCGACGATGAGCAGAACCACGCCGCCGATGATCAGCATGATGCAGATCAGCCTGGGCGATTCGAACAATATGGTCTTGATGAAATCATGCGCCAGCGCGCCGATGACGGCGGCCGGCAGGAAGGCGATCAGGATGCCGACGACGAAATGCCGGGTCTGCGGATCGCTGGGCAGCTTGATCGCCATCTGCCAGAGCTTGCTGAAATAGACGCTGAGGATCGCCAGGATCGCGCCGAGCTGGATCAGGATCTCGAAGGCCTTGCCTGTGGAATGGAAGCCGAGGAAATGGCCTGCAAGCAGGATGTGGCCGGTCGAGGACACCGGGATGAACTCGGTCAGGCCCTCCAGCAACCCAAGCAGCAGCGCTTCGACGATGGTCTGGCTTTCCATGGCAACCTCTGCTTTTGAATGACGGCTAAGGGAAGGGCTTGCTTGTCATGGGGCGGAAGTCCCCCTATAGGTCGCAACACCATGACAGTCCCTGGAATCGGGCGGCCAAGACTTATCGGCGCTGACACCGATTCGCCAGTGCGCCTTTTCATCGCGGAACCATGCTGACGCTTTTCCATCATCCCATGTTTGCCACCTGCCGCTTCGTGCGCCTCGCTTTCGGCGAGTATGGCGAGGAGTTGGCGCTGATCGAGGAAAAGCCGTGGACGCGGCGCAAGGAGTTCCTGGCGCTGAACCCGGCCGGCACGCTGCCGATCCTGCTTGCCGAAGGCGACGTGCCGATCGTCGGCGCCATGGTGATCGCCGAATATCTCGACGAGACGCGCGGTGTGCTCAAGCGCGACAAGCGGCTGTTCGCTGAGGACCCGATGCAGCGCGCCGAAATCCGCCGGCTGACCGACTGGTATCTGGCGAAGGCTGAAAGCGAAGTGACGCGCCACCTGGTGCGCGAGCGCGTGCTGAAGCCGGTCATGCCGGAAACCGCCGGCGGCGGCTCGCCGGACTCGGCCGCCATCCGTGCCGCGCGCGCCAACATCCGCCAGCACATGAAATACACCAACTGGCTGGCCGGCACGCGCCATTGGCTGGCCGGCAACAAGGTGACCTATGCCGATCTCGCGGCGGCGGCGACGCTTTCGGTACTCGACTATCTCGGCGAGATCGACTGGCGCGAACATGGCGCCGCGCGCGAATGGTACACGCGGGTGAAATCGCGGCCGTCGTTCCGGCCGCTGCTTTCAGACCGGGTGCGCGGCCTTTCGCCGGTATCGCATTATGCGGACCTCGACTTCTGAAACCTTGCGCGCGCTGATCGAGGCGGAGGCGCGCCGGGCCGGCTTCGAGGCTGTCGCGGTGACCCGGCCGGACGCGATCCCGCTGGCGCCGGCAAGGCTCGCCGAATTCGTATCCGACGGTTTCCACGGCTCGATGGAGTGGATCGCCGACACTGTTCAGCGCCGCGCCGAACCCTCGACGCTGTGGCCGGAGGTGCGCTCCATCATCGTTCTCGCCATGAATTACGGCCCGGACCGCGACCCGCACGATGTCCTCGAAAAGCGCGACCGCGGCGCGATCTCGGTCTATGCGCAGAACCGCGACTATCACGACGTGATGAAGGGCCGGCTGAAGGAGATCGCCGGCAAGATCGTGGCGAAGGCAGGCGGCGACGTGAAGGTGTTTGTCGATACGGCGCCAGTGATGGAAAAGCCTCTTGCCGAAGCGGCGGGGCTCGGCTGGCAAGGCAAGCACACCAACCTGGTCAGCCGCGCGCATGGCTCGTGGCTGTTCCTCGGCACGATCTTCACCACGGCCGAGCTGGAGCCGGACCAGCCCGAAATCGACCATTGCGGCTCCTGCCGAGCCTGCCTCGACGTCTGCCCGACCGGCGCGTTCCCCGCGCCCTACCGGCTCGATGCGCGGCGCTGCATTTCCTACCTGACCATCGAGAACAAGGGGCCGATCCCGCGCGAGTTCCGCGACAAGATCGGCAACCGCATCTATGGCTGCGACGATTGCCTGGCCGCCTGCCCGTGGAACAAGTTCGCCAGCGCGGCATCCGAGGCAAAGCTGGCCGCGCGCGCCGATCTTCGCGAGCCGCCGCTTTCGGAGCTGCTCGCGCTCGATGACGCGGCGTTCCGCGTTTTCTTCTCTGGCTCGCCGGTCAAGCGCATTGGCCGCGACCGCTTTGTCCGCAACGTGCTGATCGCCGCCGGCAATTCGGGCGATGCGTCGCTAACGCCCATTGTGCGCCGCCTGCTCGGCGACGCCTCGCCGCTGGTGCGGGGTGCGGCAATCTGGGCCCTGTCGCGACTGCTCTCCGACCGTGAATTTGGCGATCTTGCCGCCACAGCTGCGAAAGCCGAGACGGATGCGACGGTCCGCGAGGAATGGCTGGCGGAGCCGGCATATCCGGCGAAGGCCGATTGAAGGGGTTCATTGATGGGCGAAAGACGGTTTCTCATCTTCGGCGCCGGCTATTCCGGCAAGGCTTTCGCGCGGGCCAATGACCGGCGCGCTCCGATCTGCGGCACGACGCGGGCGCAGGAAAAGTTCGAGGTGCTGCGATCGGCCGGGATCGAGCCGCTACAATTCGATGGCGCGCTCTCGCCCGAGGTCAGCGATGCGCTCGCAAGGACCACGCATCTCATCGTCTCGATCGCTCCCGACGAGGCCGGAGACCCGGTGCTCAACGCCGCCAGCGAGACGATCCGGGCAAAGATGCCGGCGCTGGAATGGATCGGCTATCTCTCGACCGTCGGCGTCTATGGCGACCATGGCGGCGCCTGGGTGGACGAGACCAGCGCGTGCCGGCCGGTGTCGAAGCGCTCGATGATGCGGGTGGCAGCCGAACAGGAATGGCTGAAGCTTGGCCGCGAGATCGGCAAGCCGGTGGCGATCCTGCGGCTTTCCGGGATCTATGGACCCGGCCGCAACGCGCTGGCCAATCTCGAGGACGGCACCGCAAGGCGGCTGGTCAAGCCGGGACAGGTGTTCAACCGCATTCATTGCGACGACATCGCCGGGGCGCTCTGGCTTCTGGCGGAAAACAATCTCGGCGGCATCTTCAACGTCACCGATGACGAGCCGGCGCCGCCGCAGGACGTCGTGGCTTACGCCGCCGGGCTGATGGGGATCGAGCCGCCGCCCGAAATTCCTTTCGAGACCGCCCAACTTTCGCCCATGGCGCGGTCTTTCTATGGCGAGAACAAGCGCGTCGCGAATCAGGCGATCAAGGCGGCCGGCTACCGCTTCAGGTTTCCCAACTACCGGGTGGCGCTGGAGCGGATGTGGACCGAGGGCAACTGGCGGGACGGAGAGCCGCGCAGCCCGATGCGAGGATGATGCCGAAAGGGTGAATGACGATCATCTTCTGCTGCTTTGATCGATGTGGGACGCGCGGCGTGGTATGATTCGTTCCTGATCAGGTCGCTTGACGCGCGGCAAACGGATAGACTGGAGAGGGACCCAGCCTGATGAATTTGCGATCGCTGCCTGACCGCAAGCCGTTCCTGACCGCCGCCCTGGCGCTGGTGGCGCTCGCCGCGCTGGCGGCTGTCGCGATTTCGGCCGAACCTCGTGCCAAGGAGTTGTTCGGCGCCCGAAAACTGCCGGCCGTAGCGCCTGCGCAATCCTTCGGCTTCTATTCGAAAGGCTGCTTCACCGGCGGCGTCGCGCTGCCGATGGACGGCCCGACCTGGGAAGTGATGCGCCCGTCGCGCAACCGGCGCTGGGGCCATCCGGCGATGATCGCGCTGATCGAGAAGCTCGCGCGCGATGCCCAGGCGGATGGCTGGCCGGGCCTTCTGGTCGGCGATGTCTCGCAGCCGCGCGGCGGACCGATGATGACCGGCCACGCCTCGCACCAGATCGGGCTCGACGCCGATATCTGGCTGACGCCGATGCCGAAGCGACCGCTGACCATCGCGCAGCGCGAGACCATGAGCGCGACGCTGATGGTCGACGAAAAAACGCATCTGGTGAAGGACGCGCTGTGGACGCCGGCGCATACGCGGCTTTTGAAGCGCGCGGCGAGCTATCCTGAGGTCGAGCGCATCCTCGTCAATCCCGGCATCAAGAAGAAGCTCTGCGACACCGTCACCGGCGACCGCTCCTGGCTGCGCAAGATCCGGCCGTTCTGGGGCCACGACTATCATTTCCATATGCGCATCGGCTGCCAGCCGGGCTCGCCCTTCTGCAAGGGGCAAGAGACGACGCCGGACGACGATGGCTGCGGCAAGCCGCTCGCCTGGTGGTTCACCCAGGAGCCGTGGCGGCCGAACAAGAATCCGGATGCGCCCAAGGCGCGCGACCTGATGACGATGGCCAACCTGCCCAAGCAATGCCAGGACGTAGTCAATGCGCCAGACGCGCCCTCGCTGGAGGCCGTGACCTATCATGGCGGCGGCGATGCCGCGGTGGCCGTGGCCGAACCGCAGCCAACCGAGCCGGCGGAAACGATCTCCAGCGGCAACGCCGCGATCCCGGCGGCGGCAAGCGCTTTCGCGCCGACGCCAAAGATCGGCATCCCGCTGCCAAGGCCAAGGCCCGGGAACTAGTGCGTTTCACCGTTTCACGAAGCGGCGAAACGCCCTATCTCTTCGCTTTGACGCAATTCCGGACGGAAAGCTACGGAGCGGGCGGCGAGCCTAACCGCTCTCACTTTTCCTGGAGTTGCTCTAAGGCGCAAGCGGGCTTCCCCTTTGCGGGGTCATGCGCTAGTCAATCGATTGAAACGGCGCAGCGGCGGCCGCAACGAGGACGATCAAGAGCATGGCAGGCGAAGACGAGAAGGGACTGCGGTTTCCGGTCCTGATCGGCGACATTGGCGGCACGAATGCGCGCTTCTCGATCGTGCTCGACGCCAATTCGGAAGCGACCGAGCCGCAGATCGTCCAGACGGCGAATTTCAAAACCATCGACGAGGCGATCCAGGCGGCGGTGCTCGACCGCTCGTCCATCCAGCCGAACTCGGCGGTGCTGGCGGTCGCCGGGCCGGTTGACGGCGACGAGATCCCGCTCACCAACTGCCCCTGGGTCGTGAGGCCCCGGCACATGCTTGCCAATCTGGGTCTGGGCGAGGTCGTCGTGCTCAACGATTTCGAGGCGCAGGCGCTGGCCGTGGTGGCGCTCGGCGAAGAGCATATGGAAAAGATCGGCGGCGGCACGCCGGAACCCAATGCGAGCCGGGTTGTGCTCGGTCCCGGAACGGGTCTCGGCGTCGCCGGGCTGATCTATGCACTCGACCATTGGATACCGGTGCCGGGCGAGGGCGGGCATATGGATATCGGCCCGCGCACGCCGCGCGACTTCGAAGTGTTCCCGCATATCGACAAGCTTGAGGGCCGCATATCCGGCGAGCAGATCCTGTGCGGACGTGGGCTCGTCAACGTCTACCGCGCCGTGGCCAGCACGGACGGCAGGCCGACGCCCTTGACCACGCCGGCCGAGGTGACCGCGGCGGCGCTTTCGAAGTCCGATCCGGTGGCCGAGGAGGCGTTGGCGCTGTTCGTCACCTGCCTTGGCCGCACCGCGGGCGACCTGGCGCTGGTGTTCATGGGTCGCGGCGGTGTGTTCCTGACCGGCGGCATCGCGCAAAAGATCGTGCCGGCGCTCAAAGCGGGCAATTTCCGCGCCGCCTTCGAGGACAAGGCGCCGCACCGCGCGCTGATGCGCGAAATGCCGGTCTACGTCATCACCCATCCGCTGGCGGCGCTGCTCGGGCTTGCCGCCTATGCCAGGACGCCTTCGCTGTTCGGCGTGCGGACGGCGGGGCGGCACTGGCGGGCGTGATCGCTCCGGCGCTCGGGACGGCGCGACGAAGTTTCGCCATAGGCAAGCCGTAGCCGGGACGCTAAGAGGGTGCGAAAAAGGCGTCCTGACGTTTACGAGAATCCACGAAGCGCTTCGATTTGACACTTCAAAATCCAAACAAGGCAAAAAGCCGGCCCGCCGAGGTCACGGCGGTGCTGCGCCGTATCGTCGCTGAAAACGGCTATGACCATCGCTGGTCCTATGCGGTCGTCATCGTCTGCTCGCTGTTGGTTTCGGGCGCGACCGCCTTCTCGGCCTGGGTCATGGCGCCGATGGTCAATCAAATCTTCTACGAACGGAGCAGCGGCGCCGTCTGGTGGATTTGCGCCGGCTTCATGGGCGCCTTCCTCGTGCGCGGCTTTGCCGGTTACGGCCAGGCGGTGATGTTAGCCACGATCGGCAACAATCTCGTCGCCCGGTACCAGAAACGCTGTTTCGACCAACTGATGAAGCTCGGCGTCAATTTCTTCAACGATACGCGTTCCGGGCGCCTGGCGGCGCAGCTGGACGAGAATGTCGGCGGCATTCGCGACCTGCTGTCGCTGACCTTGATTTCGATCACCCGCGACGCGGTGACCCTGGTCGGCCTCGTCGGCCTGATGATCTATCAGGATCCAGTGCTGTCGCTCAGCTCGCTGCTGATCGGGCCGCCGCTGATCTGGGCGGTCGTCTACATCACCCGCCGGGTGCGCAAGATCAACCGCGAATCCGTGCTGATCAACTCGCGGCTGAGCGGCTCGGTGCAGGAGGCAGTTCAAGGCATCGCCATCGTCAAGGCCTTCACCATGGAGGACGAGCTGGCCCGCCGCATCGGCATCATGGCCGATACGGCCGAGCAGCGCAGCAACAAGATCGCCCGCGTCTCCGAGCGGCTGTCGCCGATTTCCGACATGCTGGCCGGTCTCGCCGTTACCGCCGTCATCGCCTATTCCGGCTATCGGGCATTGTATCTCGGCCAACCGCCGGGCGCGGTGTTTTCCTTCATCACCGCGCTGATTCTTGCCTATGATCCGGCGCGGCGCCTGGCGCGCATGCAGGTCACGATGGAACGCGCGCTGGTCAATGCCCGCATGATCTACGAGCTGCTCGACCTCGAGCCGAAGCAGGGCGACGCGCCCGACGCGGTTGAGGCGAAGATCACCACCGGCGAGGTGCGCTTCAACAATGTGACGTTCGGCTACAGCGCCGACATGCCGGTGCTGCGAAACCTGAGCTTCACCGCCGCCGCCGGCAAGGTGACGGCGATCGTCGGCGCCTCGGGCGCCGGCAAGTCGACGCTGGTGGCGCTGCTGCAGCGCTTCTACGACGTCGACCAGGGCTCGATCGAAGTCGACGGCCAGGACATCTCGAAGGTGACGAAGCGGTCGCTGCGCCAATCGATCGCCTATGTCTCGCAGGCGCCTTATCTGTTCGAAGGCACGATCCGCGACAACATCCGCTACGGCCGGCTGTCGGCCACCGACGCCGAGATCGAGCAGGCGGCGAAACAGGCGGCCGCCGACGATTTCATCCGCCAGCAGCCGCAAGGCTACGACACGCCGGTCGGCGAGAACGGCGTGACGCTGTCGGGCGGCCAGCGCCAGCGCGTCTCGATCGCGCGCGCCATCGTGCGCCAGGCGCCCATCCTTCTGCTCGACGAAGCGACCTCGGCGCTCGACAACGAGGCGGAAGCGCGCGTGCAGGAAGCGCTGACCCATGTCATGGAAGGGCGCACCACCATCGTGATCGCGCACCGGCTGTCGACAGTGGTCAATGCCGACCGCATCATCGTGCTGGAGGAGGGGCGGCTGGTCGAGGAAGGCACGCACGCGACGCTGATGGCCGACCCGCACAGCATCTATGCCCGCTTCCACCGGATACAGGGCAAGAAGGGGCTGGGGCTTGTCGACGACGTCAAGGCAAGCCAGACTTCGGCCCAAACTCCCGCACCGCGCAGCCGCGCCAAGAAGACCGTCAGGAGAAGCGCATGAGTGAAGCCGGCGATATGGGCCTGGTGGTGGTGGGCGCCGCCGGCCGCATGGGCCAGACGCTGATCCGCGCCATCCACACCATGCCCGGCGCGCGCGTCGCCGCCGCGGTCGAGCGGCCGGACTCGACCCATCTCGGCAAGGATGCGGGCGAGCTCGCCGGCATTGGCATCATCAACGTGCCGATCGTCGACGACCCGCTGCCGGCCTTCGCCAAGGCCGACGGCGTGCTCGATTTTACGGCGCCCGCGGCAAGCGTCGAATTCGCCGGCTATGCCGCGCAGGCGCGCATCGTCCATGTCATCGGCACCACCGGCTGCTCGGCCGACGACAACGCGAAGATCACCGCCGCCGCGCGCCATGCCACGATCGTCAAATCGGGCAATATGAGCCTCGGCGTCAATCTGCTGGCGGTGCTGGTCGAGCAGGCTGCGAAGGCGCTCGATCTCGACGATTTCGACATCGAGATCCTGGAGATGCATCACCGGCACAAGGTCGACGCGCCGTCCGGCACGGCGCTGCTGCTCGGCGAGGCTGCTGCGAAAGGGCGCGGCATCGATCTTGCCGACAATAGCGTGCGGGTGCGCGACGGCCATACCGGCGTGCGCAAGGCGGGCTCGATCGGCTTCGCCACGCTGCGCGGCGGCTCCGTCGTCGGCGACCACAGCGTGATCTTGGCCGGCACGGGCGAGCGCATCACGCTTTCCCACCATGCCGAGGACCGGGCGATCTTCGCGCGCGGCGCGGTGAAAGCCGCGCTTTGGTCCCGCGCGAAGAAGCCGGGGCTTTATTCCATGCGGGACGTGCTCGGCCTGAGCTGATCCCTATCCAAACCATTCCATAGGAGCAAACATGTCGGGAACTCTCGTGCTCGTGCGCCACGGCCAGAGCGAATGGAACCTGAAGAACCTGTTCACCGGCTGGCGCGATGTCGACCTGACCGACCAGGGCACCGCCGAAGCACTCGCGGCCGGCGAAAAGCTCAAGGCGCGCGGCCTGAAATTCGACATCGCCTACACGTCTGCCTTGAAGCGGGCGCAGGTGACCTGCCAGCACATCCTCGACATCGTCGGCCAGAGCGACCTGAAGACGATCCGCGACCAGGCGCTCAACGAGCGCGACTATGGCGACCTCTCCGGCCTCAACAAGGATGATGCGCGCAAGAAATGGGGCGAGGAGCAGGTGCATATCTGGCGCCGCTCCTACGATATCGCGCCGCCCGGCGGCGAAAGCCTGAAGGATACCGGCGCACGCGTGTGGCCCTATTACCTGCACGAGGTGCAGCCGCATGTGCTGCGCGGCGAGACAGTGCTGGTCGCCGCGCACGGCAATTCGCTGCGCGCGCTGATCATGGCGCTGGACGGCAAGTCCGGCGAGGAGATCGTCAAGCTCGAGCTCGGCACCGGCGTGCCGGTCATCTACAAGCTCAACGCCGATTCCACGGTGGCGAAGAAGGACGTGCTGGAGGGGTGAGCTTCCTTCTCCCTGTTCACGCTACGGCATGCGCACATTTCCAAGCGGGCTGGCCTTTGGCGATAGCGTGCATGGCAGCTTGGCGCATGCATTGTCTTATGTAGCGCTGGTCGACCCCCACTCCGTCTCGGCTTCGCCGAGCCACCTCTCCCCCGATCGACGGGGTAGAGGAAGGCGCCAAGCCTTTTGCCGTCAACGCCCGTCCAGCAACACTCCCTTCCTTTCCCTCCGGAGGGGGGAAAGGTGGCGCTGCGAAGCAGCGACGGATTGGGGGACCACGTGGCAATCAAGCCGCGGCCTGATCAGTCACGCCAATCACAGAACGATGTGTGCATGGCGTAGCCCGTTCACAGCGAGAAATGCCCGGCAGGCGGATGAGGGGCAGCGCCAACGCTGACGAAAAAACCGCGTTGACACACACCGTTTGCCCGCTTACTAGAGCGCCCACCAGCCCAGATGGCGGAATTGGTAGACGCGCACGGTTCAGGTCCGTGTTCCGCAAGGAGTGGAGGTTCGAGTCCTCTTCTGGGCACCAAATTCCCGTTTCAGACGATCTGACGCGATGAGCAAAAAAGCCCGGATTTTCCGGGCTTTTTTGTGCCCTGCAACTCATCTCGCGTTGAACCGTTCCTATCTTGCCGGCTAACCCGAGGTTCCGTGATGCCCGCGCCGTTCAAGGAGTGGAAGGTTCTGCCGCATGGCAGGCTCTCTCCTGTCGACGACGATATTCTGACGGTGACCGGCGACATACCGATGCCGGTTGGCAACATGAAACGGCGCATGACCGTGGTGCGACTGCGCGACCGGCGGCTTGTCATCTTCAGCGCCATCGCGCTCGACGACGAACAGATGCGCGAGATCGAGGCCTTCGGCCAGCCGGCCTTCTTGATCGTCCCTAATGATCATCACCGGCTCGATGCAAAGCCATGGAAGGATCGCTATCCCACCCTTCAGGTGATTGCACCGGCTGGCGCGCTCAACAGCGTCGAGAAGGCGGTACATGTCGATGCGACGCGCGGCGACTTTGGGGATCCCGACGTCAAGCTCGTCACCGTCCCCGGAACCCGTGATCGCGAAGCGGCGTTGCAAATTGACGGACCAAACGGCACGACGCTCGTTCTCAACGATATCGTCGGCAACATCCGCGGCGCATCCGGCTTTGCAGGCTGGGCATTGCGCATAATGGGATTTGCTGGTGATGAGCCGCATATACCCTGGCCGGTCAAACTGACGATGGTCGGCGACAAGGCGGCACTCGCAGCGCAATTGAGACGATGGGCGGAACAGCCGGCGCTCAAACGCATACTTGTCTCGCATGGCTCCGTCATCACCGAGGATCCGCGGGGGACGCTGCGCAAGCTGGCGACGTCGCTCGGATAGATGAAGGCATAGCAGCCAACCCCTTCCGGCCAGTCGCCCAACAAACCGCTTCAAACCCGCCGCCCCGGGCGCTACGGTCGCGCCATGGCCCCTTCCGTCAGCCCGACCATCGCCGCCCGCCGCGACCAGATGTTTCCCGTGCTTACTGACGAGGACATCGGACGCATGCGCCGTTTCGGCGAGGCACGCGCCTATGCCGCCGGCTATCACATCGTGACGGCCGGCACGGTGTCGCCCGGGCTGATCCTCATCCTGTCGGGCAAGGTCGACATCACCCAGGCCGGCGGGCTTGGCCCGCGCGAGCCGATCATCACCTACGGCGCCGGCAATTTCGTCGGCGAGCTGGCGCAGCTGTCGAACCGGCCGTCGCTGGTCAATGCCGAGGCGAACGGGCCGGTCGAGGCGATCGTCATCCCCTCGCAGCGGCTGCGCGACCTGATGGTGCAGGAGGCCAATCTCGGCGAGCGCGTCATGCGGGCGCTGATCCTGCGCCGCGTCGGCCTGCTGGAGAGCGGCGCCAGCGCGCCGGTCATCATCGGCCCACCGGGCAATGGCGACGTGCTGCGCCTCGAAGGCTTCCTGCGGCGCAGCGGGTTGCCGCATCGCGCGCTCGATTCCGACACCGACCCTTGCGCCAAGACGCTGATCGAGCGGTTTCATGTCGACCCGCACCATCTGCCGATCGTGCTCTGTCCAAACGGCAAGCTCATGCACAATCCAGGCGAGACCGAGCTTGCCCGCTGCGTCGGCCTGCTGCGGCCGATCGATGCCGACAAGGTCTATGACGTGGCGATCGTCGGCGCCGGGCCGGCGGGGCTGGCGGCCGCGGTCTATGCCGCCTCGGAAGGACTGTCGACCATCGTGCTCGATTGCCGCGCGTTCGGCGGTCAGGCAGGCGCCTCGGCCCGCATCGAAAACTATCTCGGCTTCCCGACCGGCATCACCGGCATGGCGCTGATGGCGCGCGCCTATAACCAGGCGCAGAAATTCGGCGTCGAGATGGTGATCCCCGACGAGGCGAAGCTGCTCGACGACGCTACCGACGGCGCCCGCTACCAGCTTGCCATCGGCGATGGCGAAACGGTGCGCTCGCGCGCGGTGGTGATCGCCAGCGGCGCGCGCTACCGCCGCCTCGATATCGCCAACCTCGCGCAGTTCGAGGGCACCTCGGTGCATTACTGGGCCTCGCCGATCGAGGCCAGGCTTTGCCAGGACCAGGAGGTGGCGCTGGTCGGTGCCGGCAATTCGGCGGGACAGGCGGCCGTCTATCTGGCGAGCCAGGTGCGCAAGGTGACGCTGCTGGCGCGCCGCGACAGCCTCGGCGCCACCATGTCGCGCTATCTGGTCGAGCGTATCAAGGCACAGCCAAACATCGAGGTGCTGACCGAGACCGAGGTCGCGGGGCTGGAGGGCAGCGAAGGCAATCTCGAGCGGCTGCACTGGCGCAACCGGGCGACCGGCGAGGAGACGACGCGCGCCATCCGCCACCTCTTCCTGTTCATCGGCGCCGACCCGAACACCGATTGGCTTGCGAACTGCAACGTGGCGCTGGATGCCAAAGGTTTCGTGCGCACCGGACCGGACACGACACCGGGGCACGGGCTGATGGAGACCAGCCGCAGCGGCGTGTTCGCCATCGGCGATGTGCGCTGCGGCTCGACCAAGCGCGTCGCTGCCGCCGTCGGCGAAGGCGCCCAGGTGGTTGCGGCGCTGCATGCCTATCTGGCGCGGGACGGCGCCGCTAGACCGTGACGGCGGTTCGTTGAATCGCCATCACGGTCCAACTCTTGTTGGAGCATGATCTTTCTCCGAAAACCGGTTCCCACTTTTCGGGATCACGCTCCAGAACCAATAAGCCAAACCGGCCAGGAGACCATGATGGACGAATGCACGCATACGAAGGACATCAAAAAGGTCACGCCGAGCGCGCTCGGCTGCGAGGAATGCCTGAAGAGCGGCTCCTGGTGGGTGCATCTGAGGCTCTGCCGGACCTGCGGCCATGTCGGCTGCTGCGACGACTCGCCCAACCGCCACGCGACAAAGCATTTTCATGCCACGCAGCATCCGATCATCGAGGGCTACGACCCGCCGGAAGGCTGGGGCTGGTGCTTCGTCGACGAGGTGTTCATCGATCTCGGCGACGACACGACGCCGCAGAACGGCCCGATCCCGAAGTTTGTTTGACGGTGCAGGGCAAGCCGGCCGGGCGACGCCTTGTTCAGCGCACCGAGCTCGTCACGGTCGGATCGACGGCATCGGGCACGGATTTGCGCTCATTGCCGGCGAAGATGCCGATGAGGAGAAGGCTGAGCACAACCGGCACAAACAGGATGGCGACGCGCGCCTGCACGTAAAAGATGGCACGCCATTCGTTTCGCTTTTCGGGGCTATCGTTCATCATGCTCGCTCTGTGGTGCCTCCCGGGAGGGGACATAGAGAGGAAGCGTTAAGCATCTCCTTCCGATTCGGTTAACGCGGGACGATCTGCTCCAAATCGCAAAGGGCAGCGCTGCCCCCTCTCCGTCCGCTGCGCGGTCAACTCTCCCCACTTCGTCTACGCTATGCACACATCTTCTGTGAGTGACTGGTGAGGCCGAGGCTTGATTGCCAGGTGGTTCCCCCAATCCGTCGCTGCTTCGCAGCGCCACCTTTCCCCCCTCCGGAGGG